>NZ_JBFAHW010000015.1:0-140656 GCF_040654355.1 Streptomyces sp. NPDC050704
TGTCCGATCGCCGCGGCAACATGCCATGACCGAATATCCCAGAGCGGCGATCGGACACCCCGTCGCGGCACCGCCCACCCACACACCACCCCAGGGGCGCGAGGCTGTGACATTGTGCGGCTCCGCCGCGTGGGCGCGACCAGCCACAACGCACCCGCAGACAAACAACCGCCCAACCGCCGGAGGCACCGGCGTGCGCCAAAGCCAAGCCCATGCTTCCCTGAGCACATTCGAACGGCGCCGACGTGCCACAGGAGTCGACAAGATGAGCGGCGCGGACCCGGAGGGCCCGGTCAACGGCGACGTCGGCATGCGACGGCACGCCGACACCCCGTACCGCCTCCGCGTCCGCGGCCGCAGCGTCGCCTGGATACCCCCGCTACTCCTCCTCCTCGGCATCACAGTGGTCGACCGCAACACCTCCGGCGAGTTCCGGATCATCTCCTGGATCGTGCTCGTCCCCGGCATCGCCGCAGCGATCTGCGGAGTACGCGGAACGGCCGTGTTCGCCGGCCTCGCCCTCATCACGTACGTCGAGGTGGACGCCTCCTGGCCGCACCAGTACCAGACCGGCATCCCCGACTTCATCCTCGTCGCCGTGGGCGGCGTACTGGCCACGCTGGCCTGCGCCGTACGCGTCCGCGGCGACCTGCGCATGCTGCACATGCGGGACATCGCCGAGACCACCCGCCGCACCGTGCTGCGCCCGCTTCCCACGCCGTGGGCCGGCCTCGACCACGCGGCCGTGTACCTCGCCGCCGACAGCGAGGCCCGCGTCGGCGGCGACTTCTACGACATCCAGCCCGGCCCGCACGGCACCCGCGTCCTCCTCGGGGACGTCCAGGGCAAGGGCCTCCCCGCGGTCGAGACGGCCGCCGCCCTGCTCGGCACGTTCCGCGAGTCCGCGTACCACGAGGCGTCCCTCTCCGTCGTCGCGGAACGCCTGGAGGTACGGATGGGCCGCCACCGGCAGTACCTCGCCGACCTGGGCGAGGCCCTGGGCGGCGACCCGGCCCGCGGCATGGAGCGCTTCGCCACCGCCGTCCTCGTCGCCTTCCCTCCCCCGGGCTCCCCCGGCGGCCATGTCGACGTCGTCAACTTCGGCCACGAACCCCCGCTGGTGGCGGGCCCGGACGGCGTACGCCTCCTGCCACCCGGAGCCGGCCTTCCACTCGGCCTCGGCGCACTCGCGACGACCACAACGACCACAACGAACACGACGGCCGAGACGAACACGACGGGTATCCCACCCGTCCACCGCGTCCCCCTCACCCCCGACGAGACCCTCCTCCTCGTCACCGACGGCGTGACCGAGGCGCGCGACGGCGACGGAGTCTTCTTCCCGCTGCACGAACGCGTGGCCCTGGCCATCGCCACCGACCCCGGCTTCACGGACCCCCGCCTCCTCGTCGAGCTCGTCCGCGACGGCACCCTCCGCCACTGCGGCGGCCACCTCGCCGACGACACCACGATCTTCGCCGTACGCCTCACACGCCCCGTACACCCCACCCACCGCGCGCAGCCCACACACCCCTCACCACAGTGAACTCCCGTCCCCCCGGCCCGAGGTCCCCCTTTGCACCCGCACCGGTTACGGTGCTGCCGTGGTGATCGAACGGGAGGAGACGGCGGCGATGCCTGGAACCGTGCTGCTGCTCGCGGCTTCGCCGGTGGGCAAGGGGTGTCTGGTGGACGCCGCTTCGGTGCTCCCCGTACTCGCGGCGGTGGCACCCTCGGTGCTCTCCGGCACGGACACCGCGAACGTCGTCGAACTCGCCGACCCACTGGAACCGCAGGCCGTCCTGACCCGGCTGCGCGCCGCCGCGACGGCCCCGGGACCGCTCACGGTCTTCCTCACCGGCCAGCTCCAACTCGACCGCCGCCAGCGGCTTCCGCACCTCGCGCTGGCCCGTACGACCCCCTCCACCGTCCGCTACACCGGCTTCCCCTGGCACTGGATCCGCGAGGAACTCCGGCTGCGCTCCCCGGGCAGTACGACGCTGATAGTCGACCTGCACACCGACGCGGAGACCTGGCAGCACCTGGCGACGCAGCCGCTCGCCGCGGGTCCGGGGGCCGAGCTGTACGGCCGGGTGGCCCCGCCTCCGCCGCGCCGCGCGGTGGCGACGCCCACGTACATGAGGGCCGTCGCGACGATCCTGCGCAGCGGCCACCGCCCGCCGCTGCCGCAGCTCCACGAGCAGGCGCTCGCCCGGTCCACCGGTGACGGCTCCCGGCCTGGACAGCCGGACCTCGTCCTGACACCGGCCACCGGCGCCCAGGCCCAGGCCCAACAGTGGCCCACCGGACCGACGTTCGCGCCGGCGTTCGCAGGGACGACACCCGCACCAGCACCCGCACCGGCCACACCTCCCGTACCCACCGCGCCCGCCAACACGCCCGCCAACCCGCCCGTCAACTCACCCCCCACCACAGCCAGTTCACCGGAGAACGTCACCGACCCGCACGCCGCCATCACCGCCGCCGTCCAACATGGCCGGCACGCCGAGGCCGCCGAGCTGGCCGAGCGGTGGGAGCAGGCGGCGCTGCGGGCGTACGGGCCCGGGGCCGACGAGGTCGTGCACTGGATGGAGGTGCGGGCCGACCTGGCGATGTTCGCGGGGGACGCCGCGCGGAGCTGCCGGACCTGGCTGGCGGTGGCCGATGCGCGGCTCGCGGCGGGGCAGGCGGCTGACGCGCCCGGTGTGGAGGCGGCCGTGGACCGGGCCCACCACCAGTGGGGCCGTATCGACGACTCGGCGCGGGCCCGTGAGCTCGGGCCCGCGCTGGCCGACCTGCGGCTGCGCGTTCCGGGTCGTCGGCAGGGGGCGCTGGACGATGTCCAGCGGAACCTCAGCCGGCTTCAGACGCAGGTGTGACGAGGTTGAGCCTTCCCTCGCCGCAGGAAGTGGCCGGGGAGCCCACTTCCTGTCGGCAGTAAAGCGCGCGAAGATCAAAAACCGCTCGGTACAAGATCAGAGTTCCCTCAGAAATCCCTATGCGGGTAGACCCCGCCGGAGCTCAGTCCGCGCACAGCAGGTAGCCCGCCCCGCGCACGGTCCGTATGAGCTCCTGCCCGCGTCCGCCCAGTTTTCGGCGCAGGTAGTAGACGTACGTGTCGACGCTGCCGGCGCCCTCGACGCGGTGGTTCCAGACGCGCTCCTGTATCTGGGCGCGGGTCAGCACCCGGCCGGGGTTCTCCATCAGGTAGCGCAGCAGGGCGAATTCGGTGGTGGTGAGGCTTATGGGCTGCCCGGCGGCCCACACCTGGTGGGTGTCGGCGTCCAGCCGTACGTCGCCGGCCTGCAGGCTGCGCCGCTCGGCCGGGCGGACGGCGGTACGCCGCAGGAGGGCCCGGACGCGGGCCGCGACCTCCTTGAGCTCGAAGGGCTTGGTGACGAAGTCGTCGCCGCCCAGGTCGAGTCCGCGTACCCGGTCGTCGACCTCGTCGCGGCAGGTGAGGAACAGCACCGGCATGGTGTGCCCCCGCAGGCGCAGTGTCCGGCAGACCTCGAAACCGTCGAGGCCGGGGAGGTTGACGTCGAGCAGTACGAGATCGGGGCTGTAGCGGGTGAGGGTTTCCAGCGCCTCGCGTCCGGTGGCCGCACCGGTCACTCGGAAGCCGAGGAACTCCATCGCCATGGTGAGCAGGGCGCGGATGCCCTCCTCGTCGTCCACGACGAGGAGATGGGCGGGCGGGGTCGTGGGGGAAAGAGAGGCCGTGGAGACAGGGGAGGTCATGTCCTGTTCCTTTGCTGTGCCGACCGTGGGGGTTGGTCATTGAGGTCTCAACCTCAGTGGTCGCACATCGTCACACGTACCGGCAGGTAGTGGGTAACAGCGAGCTCATCGCGGCGACAGCATCTCCAGCGCCCCCGACACCAGCGTCCGTACACCCGGCCCGACCGTTCCCAGGTCGGGCGCGAAGTGCGGGCTGTGGTTGCTGGGGACGGCGGCGAGCTGCTGCATCAGGTCGCCGCCGGCGCCGGCTCCGGCCGCGTCCCACACGTCGGCGGGTGTGCTCGTCACGAACCAGTACGCGTACGGAAGTCCGCCGTCGGCGAGGGCCGAGAAGTCCTCGCTGCCCATGACAGGGCCGAAGTCGAGCACCGTACCGGCGCCGAAGACCTCGCCGTGCACGGCGGCGATCCGGCGGTCGGTGTCGACGTCGTTCACGGTCACCGGGAAGCTGTCGCCGACCGTCACGGTGGGCTCGCGCGGGCAGCCCGCCGCCGCGCACTCGCCCGCGGCGATCCGCCGGATCGCGGCGAGCATCCGCTCCCGCACCTCGGCGGACTGCGTACGGATGTTGAGGGCGATGTGCGCCTCGGACGGGATGATGTTGTGCCGGGTGCCCGCCTCGATCCGCCCGACGGTCAGTACGGCGGACTCGCGGGCCGCGATCTCGCGCGAGACGACCGTCTGGAGCCGGGTGACGATGTACGCGGCCGTCACCACCGGGTCGACGGTCGCCTCGGGCCGCGAGCCGTGCCCGCCCACCCCGTGCACGACGATGTCGACGTCCGTCGAGGCCGACATGATCAGGCCGGGCGAGTGGGCGTACAGACCGGCCGGGCCGGGTGCCGCGTGCTGGGCGAGCAGGACGTCGGGGCGCGGGAACCGCTCGTACAGGCCGTCCGCCACCATCCGCGCCGCGCCCTCGCCGGTCTCCTCGGCGGGCTGGCCGAGGACGAGCAGTGTGCCGTTCCAGGTGTCGCGGCCGTCGGCGAGCGCGTCGGCCGCGCCGGCCAGCCAGGTGACGTGCAGGTCGTGGCCGCAGGCGTGCATCACGCCGGGCGTCCCGGAGGCGTACGGCAGTCCCGTCTCCTCGGCGACCGGCAGCGCGTCCATGTCGGCGCGCAGCAGGACGGTGGGGCCGTCGCCGTTGCGCAGTACGCCGACGACTCCGGTGCCGCCGATGCCGTCCGCCGTCTCGTACCCGGCGGCCCGCAGCCGCTCGGCGAACATGCCGGCCGTCCGGTGCTCCCGGGACGACAGCTCCGGGTGGCGGTGCAGGTCCCGGTAGAGGTCTTCGAGGGCCGGGAGCGGGAGGTCGGCGGTGAGGTCCAGCGCGAGGCGTGCGGTGGGGGAGGTCACGGGGTCAGGGTATGTCCGTACGGCAGAGCCACCGGCGGGAGGGGGAGAGTCCCGCCGGTGGCGGCTTGTGCCGGCCGTGCGTCCGAGCCGTACGTCGGAGCCGTGTGCCGGAGTCGTGCGTCGGGTCAGAACGCGGGGACCGCGGAGGGCCGGGCTCCGTTGATGTTGCTGTAGAGGTTGTTGGTCAGCGGGAAGTTGGCGGAGCCCCAGTAGTTGCTGTCCTTCTTGTTGGAGTTCCACATCTGGTCGCGCGGCGCCTTGTCCATGGTCTCCATGGTGACCAGGGCCGGGCGGTCCCAGCCCCCGTCGTCATAGGCCTCCGGTGTCTCGCCCCACTTCGCGAAGCGGAAGGCGTGTGTGTCCCACGCGGCGCCACCGTCCTTGTGGTAGACGATCTTGACGTGGTTGCCGTCCATCGGCACCTCGTTGATCGGGTGGGTGCTGTAGTTGCCGTGGCGGGAGGCGGCCAGGTAACGGGGTCTCTCCTCGCCCTGCTTCTGGAAGACCACGACGCTCTCCCAGTCGTGGCGGTGCCCGGAGGCGGCCCCGGACTGGTCCTTCTCGAAGTAGAGGGCGTAGACGTACGCGCACCAGCCGTTCTTGCACACGGACTGCGCGTACGTGTTGGCGCGGCCGAGGTGGTTGCTCTTGCAGCCGCCGCCCAGGGTTCCGGTCGGGTTGAGACCACGGTTGCGGAACCCGGTCGAGTCGACGGCGGCCGCCGGGTAACAGCCGTCCTCGTCGTAGTCGAAGTACGGCCGGTACTTCAGCTGGAAAGTGCTGGCCTTCTCTCTCAGCGGGTTCAGGTTGTCGGCGGACGCGCTGCCCGCCAGGCCGACGATCAGTGCGGTGGCGCTGACCGCGACGAGCGAGGCCTTGCCGAGGCGGGACTTCTTTCTGTTCTGCACTGCCTTGAACATGCGGGTGCTCTCCAGTCGCTCGGTCCGTGAGGGGTGTTCCGCGCCGGAATGCGGCGTGGCGAGACCGAGACTGGCAACCGGAAAATTGACCGGCACCCCCTTTCATCAGGGCAATCAATACCGGGAGGCTTCGGTGAACCGCCCGCTGGAATTGTCCGGCGGGACGTCACGAAGCCGACGTCAGCACCACATCTTCCGTTGGTTGAGGTCTGGTGGTTCACGTCTGGATCGGGGCGACAGGAGTGACCATTGCCGGCCGGTGGCCGGTGGCCGGTGGCCGGATCTCGGCCGGGCCGGGTGCCGGCCATGACCGAAGAGGGCCCCCGGCGCTGGTGCGCCGGGGGCCCTCTCGACTCGGTCCCGTCAGTTCAGTCGCGCTCAGGCGTTGCCTCAGCCGCCGCCGCCCCGGTCGCACCGGGTGATCTTGCTGCAACCCCGGGTGTACGGGTTCGCGGCGGTCGACACGATCAGGTCCGTGTTGAAGCCCCAGTGAGCGGCCGGGTCGCGGGCCGGGTCGTACGAGACCCGGGCCTGGACGTGGCGGGAATTGGCCATGAAACGCTCGAAGGTGAACGTGGGCGGCCTGAGAGGGTTGACGCGCCCGTTGATCGTGGCCTGCGTCATCCGGTAGGCGCGGACGCCGACGATCGCGTAGTTCGGGATGTGGCGGACGTAGGCCCATTCGTCCTGCCAGCGATATCTGCTGGCCATGTCCGGACGTTCCCGCTGGAGCTGATCGACGACTTTCAGCGCGTTCCTCGCCCATGTCGGGTCGATCACGTAGACGTAGGCGTGGGCGACTATCTGCCCTGTCTGGCAGCGTGACAGCAGGAAGTTACCGACCACCGGGATGAAGGCGTAGGCCGCCATCCGGCCCGTGGAGCAACGCGGCTGCGCCGCCAGCTCGGCCAGATTTTCCATCCCCCCTCTCCGCGCGAAGTTCTCCGCCACACTCCGCGTCCCGGTCGTCGAAATGTAGTTGCTGTCCACATGGCGGTCTCCGCCGTGGACATGGGCGACGAGGTCGTTGTTGTGTCCCCGTGCCGTGAAGCCGTTCCTGAAGACATCGTCCGGCGGGCGGGAGTCCCCGCGGTACAGGTCGTGAGGGAACGAGTCCTGCGGATCGATGTCCGCGTTGTGCAGGCTGGAGCACCACTGCCCGCCGGATCCCGAGGAGGAGCCTCCCGGGCACGGCGTGCCCGCGGCCTGGGCGCTCGACAGCATGCCGAGCGGGCCGAGCAGCGTGGCGAACAGGGCCAGCACGAGCGTGGACATGATCGACGCGTTCATGCGCCTGTCGTGGCGGGGCGGGCCGGTTCCGCGGGGCGGCGCGGGCGACGGCTGGTCGGCGGCTCCCCGCTCGGGGTCCGCCATGAGGTCTGGGTGGGGCATGGGCGCTCTTCTCCAGCTGCTCGGTGTGCCGGGATCCGGCTTGACCCGACCGAGGCTGGCAACGGAACGGTTGACCGGCAGGTCCCTTTCGTCAGGTCGGTCAATTCCCGGGGGCGCCACCGGGTTGTTCGGCGTCCCGTTCCATGGCTGTCATCAATGCCACATCTGGGGCGGAAAGTGTTTACCCCGCATCCGTACGAAACGTAGGTTGATCGCCCCGAACGTCGTTGAACGTCGTTTTCATCCGCTCTGTGGGCATGGACGAAAGTGGGTGGTCCCATGGGGCGTCCCGAAAGACCGGTGGACCCGGCGGCCGGTCCCGTGCAGCGCCTCGCCCATGAGCTGCGGGAGCTGCGCAAGGCCGCGGGCGGCCCGTCGTACCGGACGATGGCCGCGGCGGCGGGCTTCTCCGCGACGACGTTGTCCGACGCGGCGGCCGGCCGGCGGCTTCCGTCGCTGCCCGTGGTCCAGGGGTATGTGCGGGCGTGCGGCGGCGATCCGGCGGAGTGGGAGCCCCGGTGGAAGGAAGCCGACGCGGAGGCCGCGGGGGCCGTACGTGCGGAGGCGGCGGACGCCTCGCCGCCGTACCGGGGTCTGGCGCGGTTCGAGCCGGCCGACCGTGAGCTGTTCTTCGGCCGGAACCGGCTGCTGGACGAGCTGCGGGAGCTGCTGTGCGGGAACCGCCTCGCCGTGGTGTTCGGCGCGTCCGGCAGCGGCAAGTCGTCGTTGCTGCGGGCCGGGCTGATCCCCCGGCTCCGCGAGACGGCCGTGGAGCGGGGGTGGTCGCCGGTGCTGCGGGTACTGACCCCGGGCGCCCGGCCCGCCGACCAGTACGGGCATCTGCTGGCCCCGGCGGAGGGGGAGCCGGAGAGCTGGGTCCTGGTGGACCAGTTCGAGGAGGTCTTCACGCTGTGCCGGGACGCCGGGGAGCGGGACCGGTTCATCGACCTGCTGCTGACCGCCCGGAAGCCGGAGAGCCGGCTGCGGGTGGTGATCGCCGTGCGGGCGGACTTCTACGCCCGGTGCGCCGAGCACCGCGGTCTCGCGGAGGCGCTGAGCGGCGCCGCGCTGCTGGCCGGGCCCATGACGGCGGACGAACTGCGGGACGCCGTCGTCGGACCGGCGCAGGCGGTCGGGCTGCTCGTCGAACGGGAGCTGACCGCGCGGGTCGTCGAGGAGGTCCTCGACCAGCCCGGCGCGCTGCCGATGCTCTCGCACGCCCTGCTGGAGACTTGGAAACGGCGCCGGAGCCGGTTGCTGACGCTGGCCGCGTACGAGGCGGCGGGCGGGGTGCGCGGCGCGATCGCGGCGACCGCCGAGGAGGTGTACGGCCGGCTGTCCCCGGCCCAGTCGCGGACGGCCAGGCAGTTGCTGCTGCGGCTGATCGAGCCCGGTCAGGGCACCGCGGACACCCGGCGCCCACTGACCCGGGCCGAACTGGACGAGTGGGAGGACCCCTCGGTGCCGGTTGCGGTCGAGCGGCTCGCCCGGGAACGCCTGGTGACCGTGGACGAGCAGGGCGTGGAGCTCGCCCACGAGGCGCTGATCACCTGCTGGCCGCGGCTGCGCCGCTGGATCGATGAGGAGCGGGAGCGGCTGCGCCACCACCGTCACCTGACGGACGCCACCCGCCTCTGGCTGGAACACGACCGAGACCCCGGCGCCCTGTACCGCGGCGCCCGCCTGGCCCGCGCGGAGGAACTGTTCGCGGACGACGACGAGGCCTTCGGCGAGGCCCGCGGCGAGGGTAGTGGCTGGGGCCGCGATGAGGGTGACGGTGAGGTCGGCGGCGAGGCCCGTGGTGAGGGTGGCGGCTGGGGTCGCGGTGAGGCCGGCGGTGAGGGCCGCGGTGAGGGTGGTCGCTGGGGCCGCGATGAGGGTGACGATGAGGCCTTCGGCGAGACCCGCGGTGAGATCCGTGGTGAGGCCCGTGGTGAGGGTGGCGGCTGGGGTCGCGGTGAGGCCGGCGGTGAGGGCCGCGGTGAGGGTGGTCGCTGGGGCCGCGATGAGGGTGACGATGAGGCCTTCGGCGAGACCCGCGGTGAGGTCCGTGGTGAGGGTGGCGGCTGGGGTCGCGGTCAGGCCGGCGGCGAGGGCCGCGATGAGGGTGACGGTGACGCCGGCGGCGAGGGTGGCGGCTGGGGACGCGGTGAGGCCCGCGGCGAGAATGGCGGCAGGGCCCGTAGTGAGGGCGGCGGTGAGGCCCGCGGCGAGAGCGGCGGCAGGGCCCGCAGTGAGGGCGAGAGCGCCGGGCAAGGGGACGGCCGAGAGGGTGGCCGACGGGACAGCCGAGGGGACGGCCCAGGGTGCGTACTGACCGTGCCCGAGCGGGAGTTCCTCACCGCCGCGCTCGACGCCCGCGCGGCGGAGCGCCGGGCCGTCACGCGTGCCACCCGCAGGGGCCGCGTCCTGCTGTCCGCGTTCTCCGCCCTCCTGGCGGTGGCGCTGGTCGGCGGCCTGGCCGACTGGCATCTGCGCCGGGACACCGAGCAGCAGCGCACCGACACCGCGGCCCGCCGCGTCGCCGACGTCGCCGACGCCCTGCGTACGACCGATCCGCACACCGCGATGCTGCTGGGCGTCGCCTCCTGGCGCGTCTCTCCGCTGCCCGAGGCCCGCCGGGCCCTGCTCGGCGCCCTCGCCCAGCCGGAGCACGCCATCTTCACCGACCCGGCGCCGGGAGACGGCCCGAAGCGTTTCCTCGCCGACTCCGGCCGTACGCTGCTCAGCGTCGAGGGCCGTACCTGGCGGACCTGGGACGTGACCAAGGCCCGCCGCACCGCCTCCGGACGGCTGCCGGCCGGCGACGTCGTGGCGGCGGGACCGGACGCCCGGGTCCTCGCGGTCGCCTTGGACGACGGCATCCGGCTGTGGGACAGGACCACCGGACGGTGGACCGGCGACCCGCGCCCGCTGCCCTTCGGCTCCACCCTCGATCTCGGCGCCGACGACCGCAGCTATCTGTCGGACCGCGCCGACGACGACCGGGTGCTGCTGCGGTCCGTCAGGGACGGCAGGGCGCTGTTCGAGACCCGGGCGGCCGGCCTGGTCGACCCGGCCGTGAGCGCCGACGGCCGGCTGGTCGCCGTCTGCCCCGCAGGCCGGGCGCCGCAGCTCTGGGACACCGGCCGGCACCGCACGGTGCCCGGCTCGTGGGAGCGGGCCCACGGGCTCTGCGGCGACGAGCAGCGGACGGCCCTGGTGTTCGGCGGCGACCGGCTCGTCGCCCTCTCGGAGTCCGGCGTACGTGTCTGGGACACCGCCTCCGGCAGCCAGGTCGCCGAACTCGACGAGCCGGGCGCGGAGGACGCCGCCTTCAGCGCGGACGGCACCTTCCTCGCGACCGCCGGCACCGAGGAGATCAAGGTGTGGCGGCTCTCGTCACCCGAAGCGCCGGTCTTCCGCCACCCCCTCAACAGCCAGCACCTGCAGAGCGGCCTCGGCTGGGACCCCGGCCTGCCGATCCTGCGCTACCTCGAAGGCGGCAGTGTCCACTGCCTCGACCTCGGGACGGCCGTCACGTCCCCGTGGCGCGGGCGCCCACTGGACGCCGTACAGCTCAGCCCGGACGGCCGAACGCTCGCCACCGCCGAACGGTCCGGCGACCGCTACCGCGTCGAACTGCGCGACACCCGCGACGGGCACCTGCTCCGCACCCTGCCGTCCCCGCCGGCGCCGGTCTCCCGCGACCCCGCCGAGCCGGTCGTCCCGCAGGACACGACGCCCCTCCTCGCGTTCAGCCCCGACGGCACCGCGCTCACCTACGGCGTCTCGACCCCCGGCCGGGAGGCGGCACCCCAGCGGTTCACGGTCTGGGATCTGGTCCACGACCGCCGGCGCACCGTGCTGGACCTGGCGACACCCGAGTCCGCCGGTGCGGTGGTCTCGGTGGCCCTCGGCCCCGGCGGGCGCACCCTGTACGCCGCCCGCACCCCGGCCATCGGCGAGGTGAGCGACGAGGCATGGAACACCGGTACGGGCCGCCGGACAACCGTCCTCACCGGCCTGACCAGCGTCAACCTGGCCGTGAGCCCCGACGGCCGCCGCCTCGTCGGCGACAACCGCGCCGCCCGCCTGCCCGCCGGGGAGGTCACCGGGCACGGCCTCGTCCAGGGCGAACAGATCGGCGCGCTCGCCTTCGCCCCCGACGGCTCCCGCCTGGCGGCGGGCGACCAGACCGGCCGCGTGGCCCTGTGGGACGGCGCCCTGCGGCACCGCTCCGGCGTCCTGCGGAACGTCTTCCCCGCCCCGCTAGGCGACACCCCGGAAGCCGTCGGCGCCCTCGCGCTCAGCCCCGACGGCCACACCCTGGCCGTCGGCGGCGACGCGGGCACCCTCCAGCTCTGGGACACCGCCACCAGGCAGCCCCTCGGCACGCCCCTGACCACCCCCGGCGAGAACATCACCACCCTCGCCTTCAGCCCCGACAACGGCACCCTCTACGCCGGCAGCGCCCACGTCCCGCTCCAGCGGTACGCCATCGACCCCTCCCGCGCCGTCACCCGCGTCTGCGCCCGCGCCCGCACCGACCTCACCCGGGCCCAGTGGCAGACGTACGTCCCGGAGGTGCCGTACCGCCGGGTCTGCGGCTCCGCGCGAGGCGCCTGACCGTTCGCGTGTCGTTCGGCCACATCGTCCCCGTGGACGAGAGCGCGCGCCGGGCCGTGGACCGTCTCGTGGCGTTCCTGGGACGCGACCCGGCACGGCAGGGCACGTACCTCCGCGCAGGCTGACCGGTGGTTCTGCGCGGGGTCGTCGTTTTCTCCGGGAAGCGGCTGCAGCCGTTCGCGGAGCCGATCGGCGGTAACGTGGGTGAAGTGACGGGGAATAAGGAGTCAGCCATGACCCAGACCATTTACCGGCATCTGCGCGAGCTGCGCGACCACTTCACGCCGCCACGCGGCTTTGCGTACCCGGAGATCAGCGACGGGGTCTTCGTCATGATGATGAGCCCGCGCCCGCGTCACCAGGTCACCGCCAAAGACATCACGCGCCAGCTCGACCCTCAGCTCCCCGAGGGTATCCTCACCTTCGAGGCCACCGATACCGACGACGGCGCCCTCGGCAAGCTTCGGGTTCCCGACATCATCGTCACCGCGCGCGAGGCGATGCTGACCGACGATCCGCTGAACCCGCACGAGATCCTCCTCGCCATCGAGATCGTCTCCCCCTCGAACCCGGCCAACGACTACGAGGTCAAGACCCGCGACTACCCAGCCATGGGCATAGAGCGTTACCTCATCCTCGACCCCCGCGACGGCACCTGGACCTACCAGTGGAGCATCGACACATGCGGGGGACGCCCCGCCTACGGCAACCGTCTCCACAAGCAGCCCTACGGGACCCCGCTCGCGATCACCACCGAGCTGGGCACCTGGAAACTCGACACGAGTGGGCTGCCGCTCTACTCCCGCAAGGACATGATGCTCTCGCCCGAATCCGACGGGGAGTAGACGTCACGCCTCGGGCTTCGCCTCGCACTAACGAGGACCCGCGGCCGCCGCACTGGCGAGCGCGGTGAAGGCGATCACGGCGGCACCCAGCGCGACAACGAACCGAGCCGGGATGTAGCGCGCGGCAATGCGTCGGAACACGGCGACAACCTCGCATCGTCAACGTAGGCCAGCGTATTAAGTCTGCTTAAGTCTGCGTCATCATGCGTTTAACGCGCGGCTTAACCTAGGGCGTGTTTGCCGCAGGGGCAAGTAGGGGAATCGGCCCGTCCGCCGCCTCCCCGCATGGTTCAACTGTGCTGGTACGGCAAGAAAGTTGGGTACCTCCTGGGTGTAAGTCGGCTTACTGGCATGCTTACGCCATGGCCGAGCGCGACGACCCGGGAACCATCGGGCGCAGAGTGCAGCAGCTGCGTACCGAACGCGGGCTGACGCAGAGGCAGTTGGCGGAACCCGCTTACACCCCCGCGTACGTCTCCACGCTGGAGGCAGGCCGGGTACGGCCCTCCGAGGACGCGCTGCGGCACATCGCGGAGCGGCTCGGGGTCGCGTACGAGGAACTGGCCACCGGCCGGCCCGCCCGCCTCGCCACGGAGCTGCGGCTGAGGCTCACCGACGCGCAGCGGACCCTCGCCACCGGCGAGGCGGAGGTCGCGGCCGAGCAGTACACCGCGCTGCTCGGGGAGGCGGAGACACACGGTCTTGAGGCCGAGTGCGCGGCCGCGTTGCTGGGGCTCGGCGAATGCGCCCTGGACACAGGGGACTTGGCGACGGCACGCCTCCGCTTCGAGCAGGCGGAGAAGCGGCTCGCCGACGCACCGCTGACGAGCCGGGTGCCGGCGCTGCGGGGCCGGGCCGTCTCCCACTACCTGGCGGGCGAACTCCGTTACTCCTGCTACCTGTACGAGTCCACGCTCGACGAGCTGAACCGCGGCGGGATGCAGGATCCCGATGCCCTGCTGCTCCTCTACACGGGCGTCATCGCCCCGTACATGGACATGGGCGCGCACGCCCGGGCCGCGCAGGCCGCGGAGTTCGCCCTCGCGCTGGCCCCGCAGGTCGGGGATCCGGTGCTGGTGGCCCGTATGCACCGGTCGGTCGCCCGCACGATGATCGCCGAGGGGCGGATGGCGGAGGCGGACGCGTCGCTGGCGAAGGCGGCAGAACTGTACCGGCAGCTTCAGATTCGTACGGAGCTTGCCAACTGCCACTGGATGCGCGGGTATTTGTACGCGCAGAACGGTGAACTGGAGCGGGCGGAAGGGGAGTTGCGGCGGGCGCAGGAGATGCTCTCCGCCAGGCGGGCCGCGCTCTACACCAGTCAGGTGGCCGTGGAGCTGGCGGACGTACTGCACCGGCGGGGAAAGTCGGACGAGGCGTCGGAGCTGCTCCGCGACGTGCTCGGGGACCTGAGCCCGGAGCGGGGTGCCGTCCACTCGGCGGCCGCCCACCGCCTGCTCGGCATCATCGCGGAGGACGCGCGGGACACCGAGACGGCCGAGGAGCACTACGTGCGCGCGCTGAGCCTTCTCGAACGGGCCGGCGCGGCGGGCGACCTGGCCGACCTGTGCCGCCTGCTGGGAGACCTGCTCCGGCGTACGGGCCGGGTCGAGGCGGCACTGGACGTGTACCGGACGGGCCTCGGCCATCGCACGGCGCCGGGAACGACGACGCTGGGTCCGGCGCCGGCGCACCCGTCGCTCTGAGGGGCCGCCGGGGGACGACCGGCCACGGCTGACGCGTGGCGATCGGCTACGGCTGACGTGCGGTGCCCGGCCACGGCTGACGTGTGGCGCTCTTTCCGCGGAGTGCTGTGTGCGGAGTGCTGTGTGCCTGCCGCGGGCCGCGTTCCGGACATGCGCGGGCAGATACGGGCATTTTGTGCCGTGTTGTGGTCAGCCCGAGGTCGGCCGGGATCCGCGGAGGATAGTGGCGTGAATCGGATCAGAGTGGTCCGATGTGCCTGGTCGAGTCCGGCGGGATGACGGGCTGATCGACGCACCGCGGCTGGCTCGATCGAGAGGGAGCGGTACATGACCGCCGTCCGTGCGGCAGGGCGGCCAGTGCTGTCCCCTGTCTTCCTGGTTTCGCTGGGTGTCTGCCTGCTGATCGCCGTGCTGGACGTGCTGGCCGACGGTGATCCCCAGATCGTCGCGCTCCTGGTCATCGGCCCCCTGCTGGCCTGCACCCGGCTCGACGTGCGGCACACCGTGCTGGTGGGCTGCTGGGCCGCGCTGGCCGGAGTGGCGGCGGGCCTGCTGGACGGCACCTTCCTGACGCTCGCGTTCGCCGTGCGCTGGTGCGGAGTGCTGCTCGGCTGTGCGCTGACCGTGTACGGGGCGCGAAAACGTGCCGCCCTGGAGGCCGCACTCCGCTCGCTGGCCCTGTCCCGCCAGGCCACCAAGGCCACCCAGGCGGCGATTCTGCAGCCCCTCTCCCGGATGCTGGACGGCACACATGTGTGTACCCGCTACCACTCCGCGACCGAGGAGTCAGGTCTCGGCGGGGATGTGTACGACGTCGCGCAGACCCCGTTCGGCCTGCGGGTCCTGATCGCCGACGTCTGCGGGCACGGCCTGGACGCGGTACGGCTGACCGCGGCGGTGGTCACCGGCTTCCGCGAGCTGGCGTACACCACGGAACGACTGCCCGAGCTCACCGCCGCCCTGGACGCGCGGCTCGCCCCGGAGCTGGGTCCCGAGGACTTCGTCACCGCGGTGCTCGCCGAGTTCGCGCCCGGCGAGGTACGCCTCGTCAACTGCGGCCACCCCGCACCGCTGCGCTGCTCGGGACAGGACGTCGAGTTGCTCGAACCCGCCGAGCCGACACTCCCGTTGGGCCTGCGGCCGAACCCGCGCCAGGACCACTTCTCTTTGGAGTCCGGTGACCGGCTGCTGTTCTACACCGACGGTCTGACCGGAGCTCGCGACGCCCAGGGCACGCCGTTCCCGCTGCTGGGCGAGGCGCCCGCCGCCCTGCCCGCGGCCCTTCCGGAGGAGGCGCTCCGCTCCCTGTACACGCGGGTGCTCCGGCACGCCGGGCAGCTCACGGACGACCTGGCCCTGGTGCTGTGCCAGCCGGTCGAGGCAGGCGTCGCCCCCGCCTGGAGCCCTCTGGTGGCCGCGGCGGTCTGGGACGGCACCGACCGCCAGGCGGCCGAATCACGGGTCAACGACCTGACCGCCCTGGTGGAGTCTTCGCACGACGCGATCCTGGCCAAGACCCTGGACGGGCGGATCACCTACTGGAACGCGGCCGCCGAGCGGCTGTACGGCCACACCTCCGAGGAGGCGATCGGCACCCACGTGTCGTTCCTCGCGCCGCCCGACCGCAAGGACGAGATCGACGAGCTGCTCGACCGGCTCAGCCGCGGCGAGAAGATCGAGCACTTCGAGACCATCCGGGTCACCGCCACCGGGGCGCGGCTGGACGTGGACGTCACGCTGTGGCCGACCCGGGCCCCCGACGGCCAGATCGTCGGGGCCTCCGCCATCGTGCGGGACGTGAGCGCGCAGAAACGGGTGGAGGCCGAACTCACCGCGCTGTACGAGCGGCAGCGGCACATCGCCCTGACCCTGCAGCGCAGCCTCATGGGCATTCCGCCCGAGATCCCCGGGATGCCCACCGCCCACCGCTATCTGCCCGCCACCCAGGGGGCGGGCGTCGGCGGCGACTGGTTCGACCTGGTGCCGCTGGGCGCCGGCCGCGTCGGCGCCCTGATCGGCGATGTCATGGGGCGCGGTCTGACGGCGGCCGTCGTCATGGGGCAGCTGCGCTCGGCCGCGCACGCGCTGGCCAGGAGCGGGATGCCGCCGCGGCAGCTGATGCACACCCTGGAGGCGGTCGTGGCCGACCTGCCAGGGCAGCCCGACCAGTTCATCACCTGCTGCTATGTGGAGATCGACCCGGGCGCGGGCGAGGCCACGATCTGCTCCGCCGGGCATCTGCCCCCGCTGCTGGCCACCCCCGACGCCGCGGTCCGCACCCTGCCGGTCCCGGTCAGCGTCCCCCTCGGCGTGGGCGAGATCCCCCACGAGCAGGTCACCGTCCCCATCCCGGTGGGCTCCACCCTCGTGCTCTGCACCGACGGACTGGTCGAAACACCCGGCTGCGACATCGACAGCCAGCTCGACGCCCTCGCCGCGGCGCTGGGCACCGCGTTCGCGACCGAGCCAGGACTGGAGGAGGCCGCCGACCACGCGCTCGCCGAACTGCTGCCCGACGGCGACGGACCGTACGACGACGTCACCCTGCTCCTGGTGCGCCTGCCGTCGGCCCCGCTCGCCACCGCCCGCCTCGACCTGGCGGCCGTCCCCGCGGCGGTGACCGAAGGGCGCGCCTTCCTCACGGAGTTCCTGGCCTCCTGGAACTGCCCCCACGACGTGACCGACGACGCCCGGCTGCTGGCCTCCGAACTCCTCACCAACGCCGTCTTCCACGCCGGCGGGCCCATCGGGCTGCGGCTGCGCCACACCGCACACGAGCTCACCGTCGAGGTGACCGACCGCAGCCCACACCTGCCGCACCAGCGGTCGGCCGACGCCGCCGACGAGTCCGGGCGCGGGCTCGCGATCGTCGACGCGCTCGCGGACAGCTGGGGCACCCACGCCACCGAGGACGGCAAGACCACGTGGTTCACTCTGTCCACAGGGAGCGCGGCGGCCGCGGGGGTGGCGGGCACCGGCTGACGGCCGCTCCCCGGGAGAAGCGAAAGCGCCGCCCGGAACGGCCGACTAACCTGCTCGGGGATGTGCGGCCGGGCTGCCGGGCGTGAAGCAAGGGGCGGGAAACAAGGGGCGTGGAGAACCAAAGAAGTCTGGGCGACGGGGCTCGGGTCGTGGCGCGGGCGCTGGTGTACGCGGTGGTCGGCGGCGTCGCGCTGATCGCGATCGCGACGGTCGGATCGGTCCTCGGGCCGATGGTCGCGCTCGATCTCGCGACACCGGCCATGGCCGCCTGGTGGACCGTGTTCACCGCCGTCGCCGTGCAGGGCATGCCCTTCCTGCTGCTGGGCACGGTGGTGTCGGCGGCGATCGGCGCGTTCGTACCGGCGCGGGTCTTCAGACGCGTACTGCCGAAGAACCCGGCGCTCGCCGTGCCGGTCGCGGGCGCGGCCGGGGTCGTACTGCCCGGCTGCGAGTGCGCGTCCGTGCCCGTGGCCGACAGCCTGATGCGGCGGGGAGTGGCTCCGGCGGCCGCGCTGGCCTTCCTCCTCTCCGCGCCCGCCATCAATCCGGTCGTGCTGGTCGCGACGTCCATCGCGTTCCCCGGCAACCCCGCCATGGTCGGCGCCCGGCTCGTCGCCTCGCTCGCCACCGCCGTGGTGATGGGCTGGCTCTGGGTGCGGTTCGGGCAGGAGAAGTGGCTGCCGCCGCGGAACAAGGGGGGCCGGGCCGCGGCCGAGGGCGGCGGCTGGCGGGGCTTCCGGGACGGGCTCCAGCACGACTTCCTGCACGCCGGAGGCTTCCTCGTACTGGGCGCGGCCGCCGCGGCGACCTTCAACATCCTCGTACCGCGATCCGTGCTCGACGTCTTCACGGGCTCGCCCTGGCTGTCGGTACTGCTCCTCGCGGTCCTCGCCGTGGTCCTGTGCGTCTGCTCCGAGGCGGACGCCTTCGTCGCGGCGTCCCTGACGGGCTTCTCGCCCACCGCCCGGCTCACGTTTATGGTGGTCGGCCCGATGGTCGACCTGAAGCTCATCGCCCTCCAGACGGGGACCTTCGGGCGGGCGTTCGCGTGGCGGTTCTCGTCGGTGACATGGGTGGTGGCCGTGGTGAGCAGTGTGCTGGTGGGGTGGTGGGTGCTGTGAGGCCGCGAACGCGTATACGTCTGCGTCTACGTCCGCAGGGGGTGCTGCTGATCCTCTGCGGGGCCGCGCTGCTCAGGATCGCGCTCTTCAGCGAGCTGTATCTGCGCTACGTGAAGGAAGGGCTGCGGCCGTACCTGATCGTCTCGGGGATGGTCCTGATCGCACTCGGCGTGGTGGGCATGCTCAGCCGCGCCCACTCCGAACACGACCAGGATCACGACGGCCCCGAGGGCCATGAGCACTACGAACACGCCGGTCATGAACAGCACGAACACGTCGGCGGAGGACAACACGAACACTCCGGCAGGGGACAGGTCGGCCAAACCGGCGGGGGACTGGTCGGCCGGGAACACGCCAGTCACGACAGCACTCGGCACGACCACACCGGCCACGATCACATCCGCAACCCCCGCATCGCCTGGCTGCTCACCGCCCCGGCCCTCGCCCTCCTCCTCTTCCCGCCGCCCGCCCTCGGCTCGTACAGCGCCGGACGCGAGGAGGCCAGGACCGCGGCACAGGGCGCCGGCACCTTCCCGAAGCTCCCGGCCGGCGACCCCCTCGACCTCACACTCGGCGCGTTCGCGTCCCGCGCGGAGTGGGACACGGGGGCGTCCCTGAAAGACCGCACCGTCCGCCTGACCGGCTTCGTCACCCGCGGCGACAACGGCACCTGGTACATCGCCCGCCTCCTCGTCGCGTGCTGCGCCGCCGACGTACAGGCCCTGAAGGTCGAGATCCGCGGCGCCGACGGCCCGGCCCCGGACGAGTGGGTGACGGTCACGGGGACCTGGCGCCGGACGGGGGAGCCCGGGTCGGATGCGGCTCGGCCTGTACTGGACGCCAGCTCGGTGGAGCGGGTGAAGGCACCGTCGGATCCGTACGAGAAACGCTGAGCGTTCGGGCGGTGGTGTGGACCGGCGCATGGCCTCGTCGTCCGGGTGGCTGAGGACGAGCGGGCGCCGGTCGGCCAGGACGTGGGCCGGACCTGGTCACCGGGCACCCGTCACGGCACCGCGCCGTCGCCCTGCTGACCACCGGGCAGGGGCCTCCGGGTGGCGTCGGGACCGGTGCCGCCCGCCGTGCCGGTTCCGTGGGCCAGTTGCCACACGTCCGCCGCTGCCAGCGCCGCGTACTCGGCGGGTGGGACGGTGCCGGTGAGGCCCGCGACCCGGGCGGGCTTGCCCTCGCGTTCGGCGAACAGGGCGACGGTGAGGGCGAGTCGGGACGAGTAGACGTTCCGCCAGACCGTCCGCGCCCCGGGCCCGCTGCCGGCCCCCGCCGAGTGGCCGGCCGACGGTACGGGCACGGGTACGGCCCCTGGTACGACCCCTGGCACGGCCGACTCGACCGCGTACTCCTTGCTCCCCCGGGCCCTCTGTGTCCCCTGGGCCCCCGGGGGCCATTCGCCGCCCTTGGCGAGCGATCCGTGCAGGAACTCGGTGATCACCGCCGTCTCCTTCTCGTCCATCGCCATACGCGTCTCGGGGCGCGCGGTGTGCACCGTACGACCGGCCCGGGTGATCTTCGCGACGGTGTACGGGGTCGCGTGGGTGCCCCCGGCGGCCACGGTCGCGTACGCGGCATTCAGGCGTACGGGGGTGGGGGCGGCCTCTTTCGCGAGGCCGGCCAGCGGATCGCCGGGCCGGGTCAGCGTGAACGGTTCGAGCGCCGTGCCCGCCTCGACCGCCCCGTCGACGGCGTCGTTGAACGGCTGCCGGGCGTAGTCCGCACCCCCGTACAGCACGCGCACGGCCCCGTCTCCGGGCACGGTGGCGACGACGGCGGTGTGCAGCCGCGCCCCCTTGGCGCCGGTGCTCCCGTCCCCGTCCCCGCTTCCGCTCCCGTTCCCGTTCGTGCGCTCTTGGACGAGGTCCGCCGTCGCGTCCTGCAGGCCGAGGTCGAAGGTGGTGTGCACCTTGTAGCCGCCGCGCGCCAGCTGGTCCTCGGAGATGCCGAGCCGGTCGGCGGCCTCCGCGGACGCCGCGTCGATCAGGTACTGGCGCCGGCCGTCCGTGGCACCCGGCGGATAGAAGCGGAACGCCGGGAAACGGGCCGCCGCCCGCTGCCGTTCGCTGATCGCACCGGAGTCCGCCATCGCGTCGAGGACCCAGGCCCAGCGACGCTCCAGCGTCCCGGTCACCTTCGCGTCGGCGCCCGCCCGCTCGTAGTACGAGGGGATGTTGACGAGTGCCGCGAGCGCCGCGCCCTGGGAGACCGTCAGGTCCGGTGCGCCGACGCCGAAGTAGTTCCGTGCGGCGGACTCGATACCGGCGGCGCCCCGGCCGAAGTACACCGTGTTGAGGTACCCCTCCAGGATCTCGTCCTTGGACCTCGTCCGGTCCAGCTTCACCGCGATCAGCGCCTCCCGCGCCTTGCGGGACAGGGACTGCTCCGGTGACAGCAGGGCGTTCTTCACGTACTGCTGCGTGATCGTGGACCCGCCCTGCCGCTCACCGCCCGTCACGGTCGCGAGCGCGGCCCGCAGGATCGCGCTCGGGGCGACCCCCGAGTCCGTACGGAAGGACCGGTTCTCGGCGGCGATCACCGCGTCCTGGACGTGCCGGGGCACCTGCTTCAGCGGGATGTCCTGCCGGTCGACGGGACCGCGCCGGCCCAGGTACTCGCCCTCGGAGTCCACGAAGACCGTGCTCTGGCTGACGGTCTCGGGATGCGGCTCGGGGATGTCCGTCATCCGGTACGCGACGACCAGCGCGGCGCAGGCCGCGAGGAACAGGGCGAGGAGGACGGCGAGGGCGCGGCGGAGCCGGCGGGGGCGGGTACGGCGGAGATGGGTCCGGAAGGCACGGAGGGGACGGAGGGTCCGTAAGGCACGGAGGGTCCGTAAGGCGCGGAGGCGGGTGCTCATGAGGGTGTGCCCGTCTGGGCGAGGAGCTTGCCCGTCGAGTCGTAGATCTTCACGGCCGCCGACTTCAACGGCCGTTTCAGGTCGGTCAGTTGTGTGTCGGCGTACCAGACCGACCAGCCGGGGCTGCCGGCCAGGGTGAGCAGCCGGGCACTGAACTTGCCCTCGGCCGTGGTGAGTTCGGCGCGGGACGGTACGCCGGCGCCCTGGTAGACGCCGGAGAGGAAGTGCCGCTTGTCCACGGGGTCCGACTGAAGGCTGAGGGTGGCGGGGCCCTTGCCTTCGTCGACCGGGTGGAACTGGTTCGGCCGCTTCGGCGTCGACCAGTGCTTGCCGTCCTTCGTGAGCCACAGCTCGACACCGGGCGCGACGGCGACACGCTCACCGGCTGTCACGATCCGAACCGCCGTAGCCGCGACGGGAGTTGTGGCCGAGCCGGAGTCGGAGCCGGATGCGGTGCCGCGTACGGCGCCCACGGCCGCCGGTATGACGAGCAGGGCTCCGGCCGCCGTCAGCAGGGCGGTCGTACGGCGCCGGTGCCGACGCCGGATGCGACCCGCCTGCTCGATCTCGGGGAGCGGAACGGGACGGGGAACGGGACGGGGAACGGGATGTGCAGCGAGGTGGGGTGCGGCGGGCGGCTCGGTGTACGCGGCGTGCGCGCGAAGGGCCTTCAGCGCCCGGCGTCTGTGCGCCTTGACCGCGCCCGGCGAGGATTTGAGGAGCGCGGCGATCTCGCGGTGGGTCAGGCCGTCCCAGTGGTGCAGTACGGCCACGGCACGGCGACGGGGCCGGAGGGCGGCCAACACCTCGGTGAGAGGGTCGAGTTGATCGATCTCGTACGACTTCGACTTTGACTCCGACTTCGGCCCGAACCTGGGCTTGGACCCGGGCCGGACGAGGGTCCACGGCAGCCGTTCCCCGCGCGCCCGCCGGAGGTAACCACCCACCAGCGCCCGCCGCGCACAGAACTCCGCGTCGTCCCGCGGCACCCGCCCCCGCCGCGCGTACACCTCCGCCAGCGCCGCCCGCGCCAGCCCTTCCGCCTCGGCGGAGTCGCCCGTGAGGAGGCGGGCCGTACGCACCAGCCGGGGCCAGCACTCCGTCGCGCGGGCCGTGAAGTCGTCGTCATCCATGGTGGGTTCGAGCGCGCTGCCCGCTCGCCACTCCTTCCGGCTCGGTTCCGGTCGCCGCGGCCGTCGAGGGTGACCGGACCCGGCTTGTGCTTCGATGTACGCGACGTATGTGACGTACGGGACCTGTACGCACGGCGGAGGCGGCCGGGTTGCACGGCAGTTCCGCAGACACCGGCGGGGGCACGGGCGGGGGGCATGACCGAGGAAGAGTTCGACGGGTTCTACGCCGCCGCGTTCCCCCGGCTGACCGGCCAGCTCTACGCCTTCACCGGGGATCACGGCGAGGCGCAGGACGTGGTCCAGGAGGCGTTCGTACGCGCCTGGGACCGGCGGCGGGAGTTCCTGGCCGAGGGGGCGCCGGAGGCGTGGATCCGTACGGTCGCGATGCGACTCGCGGTGAGCCGCTGGCGGCGGGCGCGGCGCTGGCTGGAGTTGGTGCGCCGTGATCCGCCGCCGCAGCACACGCCAGGACCGGGCCCGGAACGCACCGCGCTCGTGGGGGCGTTGCGGGAACTGCCCGAGGCGCAGCGAATGGCTGTCGTCCTGCACCATCTGTGCGACCTGAGTGTCGAGCAGGTAGCCTCCGAAACCGGTGCGCCCGTGGGGACGGTCAAGGCCCGGCTGTCCCGCGGCCGGGCGGCGCTGGCACGGCGGCTCGGCGAGGCCGACGAACTGGGTGAGAGGGAGGACGACCGTGTCCGATGAACTCACGCCCGGTGGACGAACCGGATCCGACGGACTCGACGGACCCGGGGGACCTGGCGAACGTGGCGGACGGGGTGCCCCCGGTGAGTCCCGCGACTCCGACCGCTCTGACCACTCAGACCGTTCTGACCACTTCGAAGGCTTCGACGGCTTCGACCGTGGCTCGGAACTGACCGTCGCCCTCCATGAACTGGCCCAGGACCACGAGACACCCGTACCCGTCCCCGGCGCGGAGATCCGCCACCGAGCGGTACGCCGCCGGCACCGCCGTCAGGTCTCGCTGGCCGCGGCCGGCGCCACCGCGGTAGGAACACTCGCCCTCGTCCTGACCGTGCTCCTCACCGGCGGCGAGGAGGCCCGCTCGACCCCGCCCGCCGCGACGTACAGCAGCCCCACGCCATCGCTCACCAGGACGCCCAGCCCGGTGAGCGTCGCCGCCACCGTCGACCTCACCCGGCGTGAACTGTCCGCCCAGGGCCGCACCCTGCCCATCTCCTCGGGCGCGGCCGGAACGCCCACACCGACAGGCCTGATGACGGTCACCGCCAAGTACGAGGCGGGGACGGTTCCCGGCGATTTGGCCGGCCTGAAGGAGTCCGAGGCGAAGGCGGCCTGGGTGCTGATGCTGCGCACCCCCGACGACCGTACGAACTACCTCGTCGCCCTCACCTGGGACGAGAAGGCACCCGGCAACTACGACCGCACCGGCGGCACGATCGGCCTGCGGGGCGCCGACGCGAAGTGGCTGTACGACCGGTTGCGGCCGGGCTCGGTGGTCGAGGTGGTGGGGACGTCGCCGGGGGAGCCACAGACACCGGCGGACCCGGGAGCGCGTGCCGCGAGGCCGACGGTGACGCCAACGGAGGTGCAGACCGCGAGGCCGACGCCATCGGGGGCGCCGCGGGCCGTGAGCGGCGGTACGGGGTCCTGACGGCGGGGAAGGCATGCGCGAGCGTGGCCAGGGTGACCGGCGCAGCCAACTGGTGCTGTTCACGGCGGACTTGGTGCTGCCGGTCACCCCCTGGCGGCACCGGCACCGGCACCGGCACCGGCACCGGCACCGGGGGACCTGCCGCTCAGCCCCGGGATCAGCACCGCCGCCACCGCCAGGTGCATCAGGGCGAGGGAGATCCGGGTACCGCCGTCCATGCCGTCGCCGATGAACGGCAGGAAGGACACAGCCAGTACGGCGCCGGCCACCCCGGTCCAGATGGCGCGGGCGCGCCGCACCCCGAACCGCTCCAGGGCGGCCAGCAGTCCCCAGCCGGAGAGCGACGCGAGCAGTGCGGCGAACGCCACGGGCACGGCGCCGATGTCGAGCGGCTGCTCGCCGTCGGCGATCCGCAGCCGGTGCCCCAGCAGTGGGTCCGCGACCAGCCACACCAGGACGGGGGCCAGGACGGCCAGGGCCGTAACCCCCAGGCGCCTTCTCCGCGCGCTCACTCGGCGCCCCCCGAGAGCGCCCCGTTCAGGAAGACCTCCACCAGCTCCCGCGGGGTCAGGTCGGGCTCGTCCTCCGTACGCGGCTGGGCGAAGAGCAGCCCGAAGAAGAGGGCGGCGATCTGCTCCGGCGGCCGGCGCAGGGCGGCCTTGTCGGGTTCAAGCAGCTCCGCGAGGGCCGCGCGGATACGGGTCGTCGACTCGTCGCGGCCCGCGCCGCGCACCGTGCCGGGGTGCTTGCCGCCGCGATGCCCCAGCGAACCGGCGATCGCGCCCATCCTGGACAGGTGCGCCTGCAGTGCCTCGGCCGCCTCCGCGAGCCGGTCGGGCAGCGGCTGGGACACGTCGATCGCGTCGAGCTCGCGGACCGCGTGCTCGGGGGAGAGCGCCTCGGCCACGCAGGCCTGCAGCAGCTCGTCCTTGTCGGCGAAGACCCGGAAGATCGTTCCCTCGCCGATGCCCGCGGCACGGGCGATCTTCGCGGTCGTCACCGCGGCGCCGTACTCGGCGATCAGCGGGATCGCGGTCTGGATGATCATCGCGCGGCGCTGCTCCGGCAGCATGCCGGGGGCGCGGCGGCGGGTGGTCTGGTTCTCCTTAGGTGCTGTCATGACCGCGAGAGTACGGAGTGAGTCCTCACTCCGTCAATGAGTGAGGACTCACTCCGCTCACTTTTCATCATCCCGAAGCTCGAACCAGACCCGTTTCCCCGTGGTTCGGAATCCATCGGCCCAGGTCACACCCCAGTCGTGGGCGAATCCGGCGAGGGGCAGGAAACCGCGGCCGCTCTCCGCCTGTCCGTCCGTGACCCTCGGGCGGGGGTCGGCGCCTGGGTCGGCGCCCGGATCATCGTCGTGCACGGAGACGAGTACGCGATCGTGCCGGATGACCGCTTCGAGGCGGACGGCGAGGGAGGTGGTGTGGAGGCCGACGTTCGTCACGATTTCGGACACCAACAGGCGGGCGGTTTCAGCGAGTTCGGGGTGGCCGGTGGTCTGGAGAAGCAGGGCGACCGTGTCTCGGCAGATCTTCGGGCTGGAGGGGGAGTTGGGGGTGCGGAGGCGGTAGGTCTGCGGGGCGCGTTGGGCGAGTGCGGTGGGGTCCATGTGGGGGCTCCCTCGTTGTTTCTTGCGGTACGGGGATGTTCGCGCTGCACACCGCCATGGCTCGGCCACGCCAACTGGTGTGGCTGCACTGCGGGTTTACTGGTGTGCTGTGCAAGTAAGACGGTAAGGCACATCTATGTGCCGTCTCATCTATGTGCCGAAAATGCACTCGTGCGAGTGGACCCGCCGTACGCGTGCGCGGCAGACTTGGAGCGCTCGATCAGGAAGAGGAACAGATGCCACCCAGGAGCAAACCCACCGCACGCCAGGCCCGGCTCGGCGCGGAGTTGCGCCAGCTCCGGGAGGCGGCAGGCATGCCGGCCCGCGAGGCGGGGGCGTTCCTCGGCGGCAACCAGGCGCAGATCAGCCATATCGAGTCAGGGCGTTGGGGCGTAAGCGCGGAACGCGTGCGGCGGTTGGCGACCTTGTACTCGGCCTCTGACGAGAAGTTGATCGAGGCGTTGTGTGCTATGGCGGAGGAGCGGGGCAAGGGGTGGTGGGAGGACTACCGGGATGTCCTGCGCCCTGGGTTTCTGGACCTCGCCGAGTTGGAGCAACACGCCACCTACTTGCGCAGTGTCCAGATCGTGAACGTGCCCGGAATCCTTCAGAGCGAGGAGTACGTACGGGCGATTCACAGCAGTTACGTCCCCGAGCTTCCCGCTGACGAGGTGGACGCACGTGTGGAGTTCCGGATGAAGCGGCGGAACATCTTCGAGCGTGCCGCCCCGACACCTTTCGTGGCTCTGGTGCACGAAGCGGCCTTGCGCATGCGGTACGGCGGCCGCAAGGTGGCGAAGGCGCAGTTGGAGTTCCTGTTGGAAGCGTCGGAGTGGCCGACGGTGACCGTGCGGGTCATCCCGTTCACCTGTGAGGACTTCATCGAGGCGGCCCATTCTCTGTTGTACGCGGGAGGAGTTGTGCCGCGGCTCGACACGGTTCACCTGGACAGTCCGGTGGGCGGCATCCCTATCACCGACACTGCCGGGCTCAAGAGGTTCGGTGGGATGCTGGACTTCGCCGAGGGCACGGCGCTGAGCGAACGTGAGTCCCGGCAGCTCATCCACCACATCGCACAGGAGCTGTGAGAGGTACCGGAATGTCGCCCCAGTGGCAGAAGTCGTCCTTCTCGGGAATCGACGCCGAGGACTGCGTCGAACTCGCCCATCACGATGGCCAGATCCTGATACGTGAGAGCGACACCGCGGACATCGTCATCACCGTCGCACCCGCCCGACTCCGTGCTTTGCTCGGGTCGCTGAAGCGCGAGGTGTAGATGCCCGTCAGGAGATGGCGATCAACTCCGACTCGATCAGGCCCCGTGCCTCCTGCCCGTAGACCGCTGACCGCTCAAGTACGGAGAACGCCTTCTCGTAGACGGCGATCTCGTCCTTTCCGGTGATGTTGAGGCCGGCGGAGAACGTCTCGACCTCGACCTGCGCTCTGTCAAAGATCGAGAATGAGTGCCCTGGGTACAGGGCGAGTTCAGCCCGCGTCGGAATGACACCCAGCTTGAGCCCTGGCAGATCGAGGGCCGCGAGGAGGTGCGCGAGCTGGCCTCGCATGGTCTCCGTGCCGCCGAGGTTTGTGCGCAGAGCCTGTTCTCCGAGCAGGGCGTGGTAGGTACGGCCACCCTGCCCGATGAATTGGGCGCGGGCCGTTCGTCGCGCCACGCCGGCCTCGACGTCGTCGGGGATCTGGTGGAAGTCGACGACTCGCCGGAAGACGGCTCGGGCGTAGTCGGTGGTCTGGAGGTTTCCCCAGACGATGTTGTCGCAGTAGTGGCGGGAGTGCCGGGTCCGGCGAACCAGTTCCAGGAACTCGTCCTGTACTGGACCGGTCCCTTCGTGGAGCAATTTGTTCCACTTGTCGTGCGGCTGCCTGGACTTCGTCATATAGGACATCCTCCCCAGCTCTGAGGGCTGACGGAACCTTAAGGCAGTGCAAGTATCTGCAAGTTCAGTGCGTGATCGGGAGGGTGGCGTGCAAGCTCGGAGCCGTAGGTCGTCGGACCACGAGCACGGAGGAAACCATGGCTCTGCACCTGCTGGGCAAGGACCCTGAATCGCCGGAGGGCAAGTCGCCGACGGTCTACTACGACGACGAAACCGACAACTATCTGGTCCAGGGCTGGAAAGTGTTGGACGACCAGCGGCTGTCGCAGCTCGACCTGCCGGATCACGAGACCGTTGTCGAGGTCCCCAAACGCATGATGCAGTTCTTCCCGGAGGTGAACGGTGACGGAGGAGCCCACGTTTGAGGAACTGTTCCGGCTGGCCAAGAGGTCTGCCGTGCATCTTGAGATGCGGGACGGCTACATGCGGTCGGACCCGGAGTACATCGCCTGGCGTGAGGGGGCGCGTGAAGTGTCCCGCTACCTGGACCAGGAGACCAGTTCCTGGCTCGCCCTGATGAGGGAGACCACCGGCCGAGGAGTCGTGGTGCGCCGGGCTCGGATCGTTTCCGAGCCGGTCACGGACTACATTCGATTCGAATATCACGTGACGGCTGGAAACGTTGAAGCGGGCGAGCAGGTTCGCTGGCTTCCTCGGCGGCGGGCTTCGGATCTCGCGCTCCCGGGGAACGACTTCTGGCTGTTCGACGACAGTCTCGTGGTGTTTCTGCACTTCACAGGGGATGGCGAGCTCTCACCTGAGGGTGATGAGGAGCGTACGACGGATCCAGCCGTGACTCGGCTGTGCTCGACGGCTTTCGAAGCGGTGTGGGAACGGGCTGTTCCGCATGAGGAATACCGGTTGTCCTGACTGGGTGTAACGGTGAGTACCTCAATTGACTGCTTCATCTTCCTCGGCCGTCCAGGAAGCCCGCAAGACTCTGGGTAAGCGGCTTCGAGAGATTCGCCAGGCGGCGGGGATTGAAACGGCACGGGCGCTGGCTGTCCGGGCCGGCTGGCACGAGTCCAAGTCCTCGCGTATCGAGAATGGTGTAACCCTCCCCTCGGATGCAGACATTCGCGTATGGGCCGAAGTGTGCGGTGCAGAGGATCAGATTTCAGAGCTGATCTCCACGGCTCGCGGCATAGAGGAGATGTATGTCGACTGGCGACGCCTGGAACGGGCGGGACTGAGGCATGTGCAGGAATCCGTCCTGCCGCTCTATGAGCGAACACATCGGTTCCGCTTCTATCAGTCGTGGGTCGTCCCCGGGCTGTTGCAGACGCCCGGGTACACCGGCGCGGTGCTGGCGACCGTCGCCTCGCTTCGAGAGGCTCCGGGGGACGTTGGTGACGCTGTGGCCGCGAGGATGGCGCGCCAGCATATTCTCCACTCCGCCGGCCGCCGGTTTGCATTTCTCGTCGAAGAGTGGGTACTTCGAACTGTCATCGGGAATGGCGAAATCATGGCGGCTCAGCTCGGTCGGCTCATTACCGTGGCTTCCTTGCCCTCGGTCAGTCTCGGCCTCATTCCGATGGGCGCTCCCCGTGGACGTGCCTGGTCAACCGAGTCCTTCTCGATCTTCGACGATGAACTGGTTGGTGTGGAACTGGTCAGCGCGCACCTCAACGTGCGCCAACCGGCGGGTATTTCTGAATATGCTCGGACATTCGCTGAACTAGCCGGCGTCGCGGTCTACGGAACCCAGGCAAGGAATCTGATCACGTCTGCCATCAACGCGCTCGAGTGAATCGGTGCAAGTGAGTAGAAGTTCGTTGAATACTCCCACGATCCAGCCCGACGCTGTGTGCATCGTCAGCAGTAACTGTCGTGGATCGAGGGGAGTCGGCATGGCCGTCACACCGAAGTCGGAACAAGGGCTGCCTGTCTGTGGGTGGCGTATGGATCCCATCCCGAGTCGACCGGCCTACAAGGGTGACGACGGCAGCGTTCGCATCCCCATCTGGCTGACGAAGAACGGTCGGCACATTGCGGACGTAGAAATGGTCCTACTGCCTTCCGAGGCGGAGCTTCTTGCTGACCGGCTGGCCAAGGCCATGGGTAGCAGCAGATCCATTCTGCACGAGCTGTTCCGGGAGAGCGCGACGGCTCTCGCGCCCGGTGTGGTGCTGGTACCGAAGGACGGCCCGAGCTGGACCTGAGTCCGCCCTCCCCGTCCAATTGCTCAGAGGCGAACCGCGCGTGGAACCGACCTGCCCCGCATCCCTGTTGAACGTATAGAGGGGCTGTCTGTCGCCACTCGGTTGGCCGCTGGTGGTGTGGCGGGTCGGGGCGGATCGAGCGCAAGCGGGCGGTGGTCCGCGCCGGTCGGTGGAACAGTGCGTGGAGCAGGGGTCGGTGGCCGGTCAGTGGGCGTGCGGCCTGAGCCGGTCCACCACGCGGCGGGCGGCTCCCGGGCGCGGTCGCGGGACCGCCGGACGCTCCCAGTCGCACGGTGGTGACGGGCGTCGGGGCGGGAGCGCGCCCTGTTCCTTCAGGGCGACGCTCAGTAGGCCCAGCAGGAGCTGGACGTCCGCGTCGCAGTCGAGGAGGACGGTGATCCAGGAGGCGCCGGGGCTGACCCTGACCGCGCCGGCGTGGAGGAGCTGGGGAAGCAGGCGTTCGACCGCCGTGCTCGTGAGGTAGAGGTCGGCGGAGTCGTCGGAGTGGAAATGGACGATCTCGTGTCCCGCCGAAGCGAAGGCTTGCCCGACGGTGCATCGGGCCGGGCCACTTACCAGGTTCGGCCACGTCTCCAGAAGAGCGATGGCGCGAGGGGCCGCGGTCATAATCCCATCCTCACTCACACTTCACCTGGAGTACTACCCCGAGCCACCCTCGACCACGCGGCCCGCAAGTCCGGTTTACCGCCCGGTCACTCGTCCAGGACTGCCGTGTTCCGGCCCGGCCGTCCACCGCCCCGGTCGTCCGGATCGCGTCCCGGACACCTTCGCCGAGGGCCGGGCGGCTCGAACGTGGACGTGTCAGTACCTGTTCGCGAACTATTCCGGGCGTGTGGTGTGGATTGGTGTTGGTTGCTGACCTTGGGGACTCGGCTGGCAAGTGACCGGCGCCGGGAGTCGGTTGCTGGCGCAGGGTCCTGCGGTTCAGCCAAGAACCGCAGGACTTGTGTGTGCCTGCCGGCGGTCGGCCGGGCCGCCGGGATCGATTACTGCCAATGAGGGCTGTTCGGCAACGATCGGGCGGAAAGTCCCTTTCGCTGAGGTTTTAGGAGTCCCGGTAGGGACGGTGACGCGGTAGGCGACGGTGACGTACCTGCCGTGAGGGTCGCGGCCGAACTGGTCCCAGGTGCCGAGCTGGTGCAGGGCCTCGGGCGTCACGTGTACGCCGGTCTCCTCGGCAAGCTCGCGGGCAGCCGCGTCACGGCTGGTCTCGCCGGGGTCGACGTGGCTGCCGGGGGAAGCGGGCAGGTTCGCTGCGAACAGGTTTGGGCGAGCGGTTGCCGCCGGGCAGGGCACGGGAAGGCACCGCCCGCGCGCGAAGCTCGGGGCGCTCGGGAAATTCCGCACTTGTCCCAAGACGTCAAGCATGTGCATGACTTGTCGTCAAGTCATGTTGCAAGAGTGGCCATTGTGTGGCGTGAAGCCAGCGTGATCCTTGACCTGCGAATAGGCCCACGGAGATGATCTGTCGCCTCCGAGTGACACGCCTCGGAGTCATGTGAGCTCACTCAGTCAGCCTAGGAGACACTTTGTGAGCCAAGAAGGTCATAGCTTCGGCAGCGCTCCTGTTCGCTGCCTTGGCAATGACGCCCAGCACGGCTAACGCCGCCCTGAACCAGTGCAACTCGAACAACATGTGTTTGTGGGGAAACAACGACTTCGCCTGGCTGATCGGCGAACGTGCGCACGGCAGCACCACGTTCACGAGCCTGACCGGCGAGAGGAACGACGAGATGGACTCGTGGGCCAACCTCTCCGCGACCTACGACGGCTGCATGACCGACAACGCCAACGGCGGCGGCGACAAGCAGGGCATGGCCAGGGCCAGCAACGACAACAACGTCTCGCCCTTGAACAGCGACGAGGTGTCCTCCTTCCGGACCAGGAACGGTTGCTAAATTGTCTGAGGCTGTGGATGCCGCGCTGATCCGGACCAGGGGGGTCTGCAAGGCCTACCGCTCCGAGGTGGAGACTGTGTGGGCCGCGCGGGATGTGGACTTCGTAGCACGACCGGGCGAATTCGTGTGCATCTACGGCGCCAGCGGTTCGGGCAAGTCGACGCTGCTCAATCTGCTGGCCGGCCTGGATCTCGCTGACACCGGCGAGATCCAGGTGGGCGGCGTCGAGGTGGGGGGCGCCGGTGAGAAGCAACGGGCGGAGCTCAGACTCCGCACCGTGGGCGTCGTGTTCCAGGATCACAACCTGATCCAGGAGTTCACGGCGGCGGAGAACGTCGCCCTGCCCCTGGAAGCACTCGGCCGACCGGCCGCACAAGCCCGCTCGGAGGCCCTGCGGCAACTTGCCCGGGTCGGTCTTCCCGGCCTTGAGGATCGGTTGCCCTGGCAGCTGTCGGGCGGACAGCGTCAGCGGGTCGGGGTGGCGCGCGCCCTGACGGGACAGCGCGCGGTGCTGTTGGCGGACGAGCCGACCGGCGCCCTGGATTCCGCGGCGACCCAGGAACTGTTCAAACTGATCCGTGCGCTGTGCGACGAGGGCGTACTCGCCGTCGTCTGCTCGCACGACACCCGGTGCCGGGAATTTGCCGACACCATCTACGAGGTCGTGGACGGCCGACTGGAGAAGCGTTCGTGAGTGCTGAAACCGGGGCGGCCCCGGCAGCGCAGCAACTGCGTCTGGTCTTCCGACTGGCACGGCGGCTGGCTCGCTCGCGCGCGCTGATCCGCTCCACCCTGACGGTCTTCGTCGCCGCGATCTTCGTCGTGGCGATGTTCATCGTGCTCAAGACGCTGTCCCTGTCCGGTGCGCAGGTCGCCGACCGGGACATGGGCCGCTTCGATGCGTCGGTGGGCTACGGCAGCGTTCAACTCCCTCCCGGGGACGACGCGTTCGTCCCCGAGCTGCGAGAGCGCCTGCAACAGGCGGGTATCACGGACGCGCTGGTCATGCTCAGCGCCTACGATGTCCAGCTCAACACCACGCCCGCACGCAACGTGACGATGTTCGAGGCCGACTGGAGCTCCGGCCCCTACCCGCGTCGCTACGACCTTCAGTCCGGGCGTTGGCCGAGCAGCCCGGGCGAGGTCGTCGTCACCGAGGCGCAGGATGTGCGGACCGCGCCGGGCAAGGTGCTGACCGTGCTGGGAGACGTTCACCTCAAGGTGGTCGGCACGGCCGACGACCGTAATGCCAGCACTACGAACCTGCTGGCGGCCCCGGGCACCTGGGCCGCGTTGGACGAGAACCTGGTCGATGGGTTCCCCATCCTGGCTACCCAGCCCGTCCTCCTGTGGTCAGGAGCCGAACCCAAGAGCGCAATCTCGGCGTTCAGCGTCGCAATCAGCAGCTGGGAGAAAGAACAGGACACAAAGGCGGAGGGCGCTGTCGCCGTCGCCGACACACTCTCTCTGCGGAAAGAAGGCAGCGGGGAGGGGTTCTGGATTGAGAAGACCCCGGCCGGTTACACGGTTCCGGCGTTCCTGGTGCCGCTGGGCGCCGTACTACTGGTGTTCGGGCTGAACGACCGGCGCTTTCGGCGCACTGTCGGCTCCCTGGTCTCCCTGGGCGTATCCCGCCGGTCGGCAGCGGCCGGACTCACCCTTGCCACGCTGGCGTGGTCCCTTGCCGCCGCGGCGGCAGGAGCCGCAGCGGGTCTGGCGGTGGGGGCAGTCGCCCGCCTGCTCGTCTCCCATCTGAGAGAGCGCCCGGCCGGTCCCATCGACGGACTCGCCGATCCCGCCCTGCGCCTGCTCACCCTGACCGTGCTCACCTCCCTGGTCGCCGGGGTGGCACTGGCGCGCACCGACCGCCGCGACGCCACGCCAGTTTCCCGGGGCGACGCCAACCACTCCGGCGCCGAAACGGCCGGCGGCAAAACGGCTCGTCGTGTCCGGGACACCCGGCAGGTACTGGCGGTCGTCGCCTGGTGCGCCACAGCGGTCTACGCCGTCCGCGTCGATTCACCAGCCATGGCCATGACCCTGACCGGCATAGTGACCGTCGCCGTGCTGCTGGTCATCCCCGAGGCGTTCGCACTGACGCTCAGGTTCATCCCCGAGCGAGGACCACGTTCGCGGCTCGCCCGGCGGCAACTGGCGGCCGACTCGCGCCGTGCCTGCGCCTCCCTCGCCGTACTCACGGTGCTCTTCGGCGCTTCCCTGGGATTTCTCGCGCTGCTGGACACCTTGCTGCGCACGGCCGACACGCAGCGGCACCCCGACGTCCTGCCCGGCCAAGTCCTGCTGGCCGACAGCAGCAGCGACCGCTTCGCCCCCACCAAGTCCGTGGTGCGGGCCGCAGAGGCCACCAAGCTCCTCGACGGCCACCCCCGCTTCGAGATCAGTCCCGTCTACACCGTGGACGGCGACGACGTCATCCGTTCGGCCACCCGGCCGAACAGTGCCACCCTCTTCCTGACCGTGAAATCCCCTGCCGACGCCGAGCACCTGCTCGGACACGACCTCGACCGCGATCAGCTCGCCACTCTGACCGATGGGGGCCTGCTCGTCTGGTCCGACGCACCGGGCGCCCCGGAAGGCACCTCCGCACGTACCCGGCTCGTCGTGCACCAGGACGACAAGATCCTTGGCCGCACCCCCGAACTCCCGACGGTTTCGGTGGACGCCGCGCCGACCCACTGGCGAGCCGGCAGCGACGGCATCATGCTCCGCTCCACCGCGAACGACCTTCGGCTGCCGCTGCCCCCACAGGGGCCAGTCATGATCACCGGCATTGCCGACACCGAGGCCGAAGCTGTTCAGAAGGCGCTTGTCGCCGCCGGGCACGACGGACGCGCGGTACGGATCTACGTGCCCCCCGAGCCGGCCGTTGCTCCAGCGGCGCTGCTCGCCACCGCGGTCGCACTGGTACTCCTCGTCCTGGCCACGGTCCTGACAGCCGTCCGCGGCCAGATCCGCACCCTGCGCGGCTACTTGGCCGGGCTCTCCGCGCTCGGGCTGCCGCCCTCTTGGGCGCGGCGCATTCTGCTCTACCAGCAGGCAGCCCTCATCGCGGTCAGTACGCTGCTCGGTCTGGTCATCGCCCTGGTGCCCACGGTGATCATCTCCACCCGGATCTCCGGTTTCGTCCTGAGCATCCCCTGGGCGCAGTTGGCCACCCTGCTCGCCGCGATCTACCTCGCTGCCCTGTTGGCCGCCACACGTTCGCTCCTGCGTCTCCGCACCCAGGGAGAAGGGTGATGCCCGGGTGACCCGGACGCCCCGTCACTCGTCGGCGAAGCGGAACAGGTTGAAGCGGTAGGCCTCGATGTCGCGGCGGCGGAGTGTGGTCATGGCGCGCAGCAGGACGCGGAAGGGGACGGGGAGCCGGCGGGCGACCGGGGCGGGCAGCTGGGCGAGGGTGCGGGAGTCGGTCAGCCGGAGGCCGGGCTGCCAGTGCTCGACGGCTTTGGGGTCGTCGCACCGCCAGTGCATACGGGCCGCCATTCCGGCGAGTACGTCATGGCTGTCCTGGCTGTCGATCATCCGGGCGGACGCGGTCTCCAGGGCGAGGTGCGCCCCGGGCAACCGCTCGCCGACCAGCTGGAACACCGAGCGGACCAGCTCCTCCTCCAGATAGAGCAGCACCGCCTCGGCGGCCAGGAAGTACGGCCCGGGGCTCTTCCGTACCTCGTCCGGCCAGCCGGGGTCGGTGACGGAGGCGGCGATCATGCGCCGGCGCCCGGTGTCCTCGAAGAAGCTCCGCCGCAGGTCGATCACGTCGGGGAGGTCGAGGTCGAACCAGTGGACCGTGCCGTTGTCCAGGCGCTCGAAGCGGGTGTTGAGGCCGGTGCCGAGTTCCACGACCGTGCCCGACGGGTGCCGCTCCATGAAGTCGCTCACCCACTGGTCGAAGATCAGGGTGCGCAGACTCGCCCCGAGCAGGCTCTTCGCGCCGTCGAAGCGGGAGAAGTCGTAGTCCAGCGCGTCGACCATCTCCACGGCACGCGGGTCGTTGAGCATGCCGCGCCGTTTACGGGTCTCGACCGCCCGGCCGTAGAGGGGGATGAGCAACGTCTCCTGGATGTCACCGAGTTGGGGCGTGCGCTTGTCCACCGGACAACTCTCCTCACCGGTCGATAGGGGCGATAGGGGGTCGGGGCCTTAGACGTCCAGCCTCTCGGACTTCCGCACGGCCGCCGCGAGCCGTTCGACGACGGGGGCGAAACCGGCGTAGCTGAACCGCTCCTCCATCGACCACGGCGTGGTCTGCCCGGCCTTGACGGCGGGCAGTTGACGCCACGTGGGCTTCCTGCCGAGGTCCTTGAGGGAGAGTGCGTGGGAGCGGTTGTCGACCATGATCAGGTCGGCGTGGTACTTGTCGGCGTTCTCCCAGCTGAGGAACTCCCAGAAGCCCCACTCGTCGGACTTCTTCCCCTCGACGAACTCCACGCCGAGGTCCTTGAAGTAGTTGAGATCGCTGTACGAGTCGGGGACGCCCACATACATCTGCTCGTCGTCGCCCGTCATCGCCATGACCTTCAGCCCGCCGCTCGCCTCGGCGGCCTTGCGCAGGGTCTCGGCGGCCTTCTCGAAGCGGGCCTTCGCGTCGGTGACCTTCTTGGCGGAGAGATCCGCGCCGAGGGCCTCGGCGAGTGCGGCGGTCCGCCGGAGGGGGGTGGTGAGCGGGGCCCGGGCGACGCTGATCCCGACGGAGGGAGCGAGGGGGTCGATCTTCTTCCAGCTCTCCGCGGGGACGAACCAGAGGTCGGGTCCCGGGAACATGTTGCTGATCAGCAGGTCGGGCTTGAGCGCCGCGTACTTCTCGATGTTGAACTGGCCCCACGCCGTGCCGAGGCTGGTCAGCTTCGACACGTCCATGTCGCCGGCCTGCGGATTGGGTTTGCCCCCGACCGGGTCGGTGGGCCCGAAGACGCCCTTGCACTCGATGCCGTAGTCGTAGAGCGCCGCGGCCGTACTGACGAAGGCGACGAGCGTCTCCGGTTTCCCGTCCGTCCTGACGGTCTTCCCGCGGTCGTCCTTGAACGACCAGGCGCCGTCGCCGCTCTCGCCGCTCTCGTCGTCCCCGGCCGTCCGCGCGGACCCGCCGTCGCCGTCACCGCAGGCGGCCAGGAGAGGGCTGAGGGCGAGCGCGCCGCCGGCCGCCAGCAGCCGCCGTCGGGAGACACCGGCCCGGGCGGAGGAGGAGAGAGCAGGGTTCATTAGGGCAGGCTAACCTAACCATCCCCATCGTCGACAGCCCTTGTCGACTGCCGACAGCCCCTGCCCACTGTCGACAGTCCCTGACAGCCGGAGCCGGGTCACAGCACCGGGTCACCGGGTCAGTAGATCCCGTACGGCCTTGACGACCTCGTCGGGAGCCTCCTCCGCCATGAAGTGGCCGCAGGAGACGGTGATGTGCCGCAGGTCGGGTGCCCACGCGGACCACAGCGCGGCGGCGTCGAAACCGAGGGCGGCGCCCCAGTCCTGCTGGAGGACGGTCACCGGCATCCGCAGCCGGCGGCCGGCCTCGCGGTCGGCCCGGTCGTGCGCGAGGTCGATGCCGGCGGAGGCCCGGTAGTCGGCCACGATGGACGGGACGGCCGCGCGGGACGCCGCGAGGTAGGCGGCGCGGATCTCGGGCGGTACGGCCGCCGGGTCGCGCGTCCAGATGTCGAGGAAGTGGCCGAAGAACGCGTCCGCGCTCGCCTCGATCATCCGTTCCGGCAGGCCGGGCGGCTGGGCCATCAGGTAGAGGTGGAAGCCGACCGCGGCCGACGTTCCGCGCATCACGTCCCACATGTCCAGGGTCGGCAGGACGTCCAGCGAGGCGAGGTGGGTGACCTTGTCCGGGTGGTCGAGGCCCGCCCGGATCGCGACCAGCGCGCCCCGGTCGTGCCCCGCGACCGCGAACCGCTCGTGGCCGAGTTCCCTGACCAGGGCGACGATGTCGGCGGCCATCGTGCGCTTCGAGTACGTCGTCCCGTCGGTGTCGGCGGGCTTGTCGCTGGCTCCGTAACCGCGCAGGTCGGGGCAGATGACGGTGTGCTCGGCCGCGAGGGCGGGGGCGACGTGGCGCCACATCAGGTGGGTCTGCGGGAAGCCGTGCAGGAGGACGAGCGGGGGGCCGGAGCCGCCGACGGCGGCGTTCAGGGTGATGCCGTTTGTGGGGACGTGCTGCTGGGTGAAGCCGGGGATGGTGGGTGTCATGGGGGGCCTTTCGGGTTGTTCGTAGACCGCGGGCCGGTGGGGGCTTGTCGCGCACTTCCCCGCGCCCCTTGCGGGGCCCGGGGTGGACGGGTGCTTTGAGCCTGCCGGGCTTGAATCAGCGGGGGATCAGCGCGGGGCGGGGCAGTAGCGTGGCCGGAGGGGGACGTGGAGAGGTCGGCGTTCGGGATGGAACGGGTCGGGTTCGGAGTGCTCGGGCCGACGGTCGCCGTCACCGGGGACGGGGACGGGGACGGGGACGGGGACGGGGACGGCGGGTACGCACTCGCCCTGAAGGGGCCGCGGCACCGGGCCGTGCTGGCTCGGCTGATCGTGGCCCGCCGCCGGGTCGTGCCGGTCGGCCGGCTGGTCGAGGATCTGTGGGAGGACCCGCCGGCCGGGGCGGTGGGTGCCGTCCAGACGTTCGTCGGCGCGCTGCGTCGCGTGCTCGAACCGGAGCGGCCGCCGCGGGCGCCGGCCCGGCTGCTGGTCACCGATGGCCCCGGATACGCGCTGCGCGCCGCGCCGGACGCCGTGGACGCCTGGCGTTTCGAGTCGGCCCTCGGCGCCGCGGCGAAGCTGCCGGCCGAGGACGCGCTGCCGGTGCTGGAGGAGGCGCTGGGCTGGTGGCGGGGCCCGGCCTACGCCGAGTTCGCGCAGGAGGACTGGGCCCGGGGTGAACGAGCCCGCCTCGCCGAACTGCGCCTCCAGGCGGTGGAACGGCGGGCCGGGGCCCAACTCGCCCTAGGCCGCCCCGCCGAGGCGGTCCCCGACCTCGACGCCCACCTCACCGACCACCCCTGGCGGGAGGACGCCTGGCGCCTGCTGGCCCTGGCCCTCTACCGCCAGGACCGCCAGGGAGACGCCCTCGGCGTACTGCGCCGGGCCCGCGCGACCCTGGTGGACCGACTGGGCGTCGACCCCGGCCCCCGCTTGCGCCACCTGGAGACGGACATCCTCACCCAGTCCCCGACCCTGGACCTCCCACCGGTTCCACGGACGGCTCCCGGGGCGTCGCCCGAACTGCCGCCCCCGGCAGCCCAGTTGAGGGCGTGCCGGGCGGGTCCGTACGGCCGTGTCGATGCCGCCGCGGGTGTTCCGGCCGGCCAGGACCCGGGCTGTTCGGCTGATCCGGCGGCTTCGGGTTCTCGTTCTCCGGCGGAACTGCCGTCCCCGGCAGCCCGGTTGGGGGCGCGTCCGGCGGGGGCACGCGACGGCACCGGTGTCGACGCGGGTGCTCCGGCCGGCCAGGGTTTGACCCAACCCGCCCTCGCCGTCGACGAGTTGTGGAGTCGGGCCGCCGATGCGTACGACCGGACCGTCGGCGTGGGGGCCCGGGCGCGGCTGGAGTCGGCCGTCGGGCTGGTCCGGAGTCTCGCGGTCACCGGGGGCGGTGGACTGGCGGCGGCGCGGCAGCACCGTATGGCGGCGGTCGTCGCGGCCGAGGAGTTCGGGGACCCGGAGCTGACCGCCCGGGTGATCGGCGCGTACGACGTCCCGGCGATCTGGACGCGCTCCGACGACCCGGTGCTGGCGGAGCGGATCGTGGCCGCCGCCGAGCGCACCCTCGCCGCCCTGCCGTCCGGTACGCACGAGGCGGCCCGCTGCCGGCTGCTCGCCACCGTCGCCCTGGAGTCACGCGGCACCGGCGGGCCGCGCGGGCCCGAAGCCGCACGCCAGGCCGAGGAGATCGCCCGTCGCCTCGACGACCCGGCGCTGCTCGCGTTCACCCTCAACGGGACGTTCATGCAGTCGTTCGGCCGAGCCGGCCTCGCCCCGCGCCGGGACGCGATCGGCGCCGAACTCGTCGAACTGTCGGCCCGCCACGGCCTGGTGACCTACGAGGTCCTCGGCCACCTCATCCGCATCCAGGCACGCAGCGCACTCGCGGACTTCCCGGCCGCGGACACGCACGCGGCCGCCGCGGACCGCCTCGCCGAACGCCACGAACTGCCGTTGGTCGGCGTCTTCACCGACTGGTACGGCGCCCTCCGGCTCGCCGCGTCCGGACAGCCGGCCCGCGCCGAAACCGCCTACCGGTCCGCCGCCGCCCGCCTCGACGGCGCGGGCATGCCAGGCCTGGAACGCGGCCTCCTCCCCCTCGCCCTGCTCTGCCTGCGCCTGACGCAGGGGCTGACGAAGGACCCCGACCCGCACCCCGACCCGCGGGCCGACTGGGGTCCCTACCGCCCCTGGGCCGAGCCGTTCGCCCTGATCGGGGCGGGCCGCCCGGCCGAGGCGCGGACGGCTCTGCGCGCGCTCCCGGAACCCCCGAAGGACCTGCTGTACGAGGCCTGTTGCGCCCTGGAGGCCGAAGCCGCCCTCCGCCTCGGCGACCGGACCGTCCTGGAACGCGCCCGCACCCGCCTGCGCCCGGCCGCCGCCGAACTCGCGGGCGCGGGCAGCGGCCTGCTCACCCTCGGCCCGGTCGAGCGGTACCTCACCGACACCCGGAAACCGCACTGAACCGAGGGACGAGAGATAAGGAGGGAGGCGAGAGACAAGGGACGAGAGATCAGTCCTGCTTGGCCGAGGACCGCGCGGCGGGGGACTTGGCGGCGCGGTTGCCCTCTCCCCGGGCCTCCCGGGCCTCCCGGGCCTTCGGGGCCTCCCGGGCCTTCGGGGCCTCCGGGACCTCCCGGAGGCGCTCCGTGCCGAACTGTGCGGCCTGTCGGGTGTAGTCGTCGTCGGCGCCGGTGAGGCCGCCGTTGGTGAGGGAGAGGGCGTTGTCGCCGACCCGTACGGCGGCGAAGTCCAGGGTGAGGGTGGCGGGCACACCGTCGGGTTCGCCGGTCAGGGCCCGGTCGGTGACGGTACCGCCGGTCACCGTCACGCGCAGCCCCTCGCGGGCCGCGCCCGCATCGGGCAGCGGCAGGTCGGCGACCTGGACCGTCAGCTGCTCACCCCCGGCGTTCGTGGCCGTGAACTCCGCACACGTCGACGGCAAGGTCTTCAGCCAGGCCAGCGACCGGTCCAGCGCCGCCCGGTCGTACGCGGCGACCTGGTGGCGCAACTGCGCCCCGGCCGCCGCGTCGTCGAAGCCCACGACCGCCCGCGCCCCGGCGGGCTCGCCGAGCAGCTCCTCGGTGTACAGGCCGTCGAGCAGCCGCCGGCAGTCGGCCACGTCCGTCTTCCCCTTGAGGAGCGCGTCCCGCCAGGTCGCCGCGCCCTGCGTGCCGACCCACTCCTCGCCCAGGTCCTCGCGGGTGATGAGGGCTGTCTTCGCCTGCGTCTCGGTGAGAGTCCGGGCGACGGTCACCGACGGAGAGGCGGAGGCGGCCCGCGCCTTCCTGGCCAGGGGTGACGCGGAGGCCGCCGCGTCACCCGCCCCGACGGCGTCACTGTTCCCGTTCCCGTTCCCGTCCCCTTTCCCGGTCCCGCCGCCGGACGAGCACGCGGCCGTCGTCAGCAGCGCGGCCGCCGCCAGGGCCGAGGCGAGGACACGGGCGGTACGACGGGACGGACGGGTCATCGCGAATGCCTCCTGAAGATCCTTGGCACGCGGGACCACCTCCCACGCCACCACTCCACCCCCACGGCACCACCGCTCAGTCCCTCCCACCAGCGCACCGGGCCGACCGGGTGAGCCCCGCCCCCGCCCCACTCCCACCGTCCGCCTCTTTCGAGATGCCCCCGCCCGCCCCCGCGCGGACACTGACCCCATGCCGGGAAAGATCGAGGACTACGCCCTGATCGGGGACCTGCTGACCGCCGCCCTCGTCGGCCGGGACGGCAGCCTGGACTGGCTGTGTCTGCCGCGCTTCGACTCACCCGCCTGCTTCGCCGCACTCCTGGGCGACGAGAACAACGGCCGCTGGCGCATCGCCCCCAAGGAAGCCGAGGCAGCCGAGGCACCCAAGGCAGCCGAGGAGAACGGGACGAACCACACGAGCCGTCGTCGCTACCGAGGTGACTCCCTCGTCCTGGAGACCGAGTGGGAGACCCCCACCGGCCGGGCCACGGTCATCGACTTCATGCCGCGCCGCGACGGCGCCCCCTGCGTCGTACGCATCGTGGAGGGCCTGTCAGGCACCGTCGACCTGCGGATGGACCTGCGGCTGCGCTTCGGGTACGGGAGTGTGGTGCCCTGGATGCACCGGGTGGACGGGCAGTTGACGGGGATCGCGGGCCCGGAGTCGGTGTGGCTGTCCACCCCGGTCCGGCCGACCGGACACGGCGAGGCCCACACCGCCGACTTCACCGTCACCGCGGGCGAACAGATCCCCTTCGTCCTCACCTGGCAGCCCTCCCACCTGCCCGCCCCCGACCCGGTGGACCCCTTCGACGCGCTGCGCCGCACCGAGGAATACTGGAAGGAGTGGCTGCGCCCCTTCTCGTACGAGGGCCACTACCGGGACGCGGTCGTACGTTCCCTGATCACGCTGAAAGCTCTCACGTACGAGCCGACCGGCGGCATCGTCGCCGCTCCCACCACCTCCCTCCCCGAACAGATCGGCGGCGTACGCAACTGGGACTACCGCTACTGCTGGTTGCGCGACGCCGGAATGACCCTGGAGGCCCTGCTGCGCAGCGGTTTCACCGCCGAGGCGGACAAGTGGCGGGGCTGGCTGGAACGGGCCGTCGCGGGACGGCCGCAGGACATCCAGATCATGTACGGCATCGGCGGCGAGCGCCGGTTGACCGAGTGGACGGCCGACTGGCTGGGCGGGTACGAGAGTTCGCGCCCGGTACGCATCGGCAACGGAGCCGCCGCCCAGCAACAGCTCGACGTACCCGGTGAGTTGATGGACACCCTCCTGCTGACCCTGCGGGCCGGCCTGCGGCCCGAGCGCCATCTTCTCGCGCTCCAGCGGTCCGTGCTCGACCACCTGGAGAAGACCTGGTCCCGGCCCGACCAGGGGCTGTGGGAGACGCGCGGCGCCCCGCGCCACCACGTCCACTCCAAGGTGATGTGCTGGGTGGCCTTCGACCGGGCGGTACGCATGGCCGAGGACCACGGGCGGCCAGGACCCGTCGCCCACTGGCGCGAGATCCGGGACCGTATCCACCAGGAGGTCTGCGAGAAGGGCTTCGACCCGGTCCGCTCCACCTTCACCCAGTCCTACGGCTCCCGCGCCCTCGACGCCGCGCTCCTCCTCATCCCGGGAACCGGCTTCCTGCCGCCGGACGACCCGAGGGTGCTCGGCACGGTGGCTGCCGTAGAACGGGAACTGGTCTCGGACGGCCTGGTCCGCCGCTACTCGACGGCAGGCCGACCAGCCGACGCATCGGCCCCTTCCAGGACCTCCACCCCTTCCACCTCTCCCAAGAGCTCCACCCCCTCCGCCGCACCTTCCGGGACATCTCCCGACGGTCTCCCGGGGAGCGAGGGGGCCTTCCTGGCCTGCTCCTTCTGGCTTGCGGACGCCCTGCGGCTGACCGGCCGCGAAGGGGAGGCGCGGGAGATCTTCGAGCGGCTGCTGCTCCTGCGCAACGACGTCGGTCTGCTGGCCGAGGAGTACGACCCGCGGGCCCGCCGTCAACTGGGGAACTTCCCGCAGGCGTTCACCCATGTGCCCCTGATCCACGTGGCGTACGAGCTCGACCGCCATGCCCTTCATCATGCGCGAAAATTTGTTCCGTAAAGTGCCGGTGGACATGAGGTGTCGTCTGCGAGGCTGGCGGGATGCAGACCTTTTACAGAAGACTGCTCAAAGCACTGCCCCGTATCGGGGTGAAGGTGCACGATCTCGGGCCCGGTGCGGCGGTGGTCTACCGCCGGGGTGACCGGACCAGCGTTCCCCTGGGGCGGAGTGCCGATCTCGTGTCCCACGGGAGCGGCCGGTACGCGGTCACTCCCCTGGCGGCGGACACGTGGGTCGTCGCGCGGGGTCCCTCGGCAGGGCCGGGGCGCGCGGTGACGAGCGTGCCGTTCGGCGACACCGGGGCGCGGCTCCTCCTCGACAAGGAGGTGACGGCGGACGAGGAACGCGAGTTCCAGCTGGCCGCCGCCCACTATCTCTGCGCCCAGCATGTCGCCGCGCTGCTGGAGCGTTACCGCGTGAACTGCGTCTTCGACGTGGGGGCCAACACCGGGCAGTACGGCAAGGGACTGCGGCGGTTCGGCTACACCGGTCGCATCGTCTCCTTCGAACCTGTTGCCGATACCTTCGCGAAACTCCGGCGGTCCGCGGAGAAGGACCCCGACTGGCAGGTGTACAACTTCGCGCTCGGGCGTGAGGACGCCGTCCAGTCCATCCACGTCGACTGGAAGTCCATGAACTCGCTGCTCCCGCCGAGTGAGTACGGCAAGGGACGCTACAAGCGGTTCGTGAAGGGGCGTACGGAGGAGATCGAGGTCCGGCGGCTCGACGGGGTGATGGAGAAGGTGCTTGAGGGGGTCGCCGATCCCCGGCCCTATCTCAAGATGGACACCCAGGGGTTCGACATGGAGGTGTTCGCCGGGGCGGGCAAGCGGATCGCCGACTTTGTGGGTATGCAGTCCGAGGTTGCCGCGTTGCGGTTGTACGAGGGGAGTCCGGCGATGGGGGAGGCGATCGCCGCGTACGAGGAGGCAGGGTTCGGGATCACGGGGATGTATCCCGTGACTCGGGAGGAGCCTTCTGGGCGGGTCGTGGAGTTCGACTGCGTGATGATGCGCGGGTCCGAGGCCGGTTCGTAGAGACGCCTTCGGCGGTTGGCCCGTTGTTCTGGTGCGGGCCGGCTGTGGCTGGTCGCGCAGTTCCCCGCGCCCCTGAAAGACGAAAGACGGGGGGTCTTGGGGCGGTGTGTGGACTGCGGACGGGTGGGGGCTTGTCGCGCAGTTCCCCGCGCCCCTAAAAGACGAAAGACAGGGGTGGCTTGGGACGGTGTGATCACTGCGGGCCCGGTGGGGGCTGGGTGCGCAGTTCCCCGCGCCCCTAAAAAACAGGCCCGCCAGCGCCGGGCGGGGTCTGAACCTCAGGCCCCACTCGCCCGCTGTCGGCCTCCGGCGTGAGGGGTCGTGTCGGGGTGTCCGATCGCCGCGGCAACGTGCCTGAGGCTGGATATCCCAGAGCGGCGATCGGATATCCCGTCGCGGCACCGGCCCCACCACCTACCTCCCCAGGGGCGCGGGGAACTGCGCGACCAGCCCCCACCGAACCCGCAGACAAACAACCGCCCAACCGCCGGAGGCAGAGGCACCCTCACGGGTCGGTAGGCTGTGGCCACCGCGAACCCCCACCCCGCCCCTTGGCCGGCAGGCCGAAGTGCCGGTCGCGGCCGTCGTGTTGGCCCACTGCTGTGTTGAGGATGATTCGCTGGTGCTCGTCGCGGAGCGTTATCGGTTGGGCGCGTCCATTGGCCGCGGTGGGATGGGCGAGGTGTGGCAGGCCACCGACGAGGTGCTCGGCCGTTCCGTGGCCGTCAAGTTGCTGCTGGGGGACGAGGCCGACAGCGCGGCGGCCGCGCGTTTCCGGCTGGAGGCGCAGACGGCGGCCCGCCTGAGCCACCCCTACGTAGTGGCGGTCTTCGACTTCGGTGCCTGGAACGACCGTTTCTACCTGGTCATGGAACTCGTCGAGGGCCGCAGCCTCGCACAGGAGCTGACCGCGGCCGGCACCCTCACCCCCGACCGCGTGGCGACGATCGCCATGCAGGCCGCGGCCGGCCTGGCCGCCGCACACCGGGAGGGGATCGTGCACCGGGACATCAAGCCCGGCAACCTCCTCGCCGACGCCCAAGGCACCGTAAAGATCGGCGACTTCGGCATCGCCCGCTTCGTCGACGACCCGTCCTCCGCGCTCACCACGGCCGGTCAGATCGTCGGCACCAGCCTCTACCTCGCCCCCGAACGCGCCCTGGGCCGCCCGGCGTCGGCCGCGTCCGACGTGTACTCGCTGGGCTGTGTGCTGTACCAACTCCTCACCGGAAGACCGCCGTTCCAGGCCGAGAGCGCCACGGTCACCCTCCACCAGCACATCGACATGGCTCCCGTACCGCCACGGGAGCGAGGCGTCCAGGTGCCGCCCGCCTTCGAGAACTACCTCCTCGGCCTCCTCGCCAAGCAGCCCGAGGACCGCCCCACGGCCCACGAGGTCGCCGACTGGTTCGCGTCGGGGGCGTGGCAGGGCCGCCCGGAGCCGCTGCCCATGGCTTCACCCGCTGCCGGGTCCCCCAGAACTGCCGGAGCCTCCAGAACTCCCGGAGCCACCGGGCTCACGTACACAGGAAGACCCGGTTCCGACGACCCCGGCCCCCCGACGACGTACCGACTGCCGGCAACCCCCACCCAGACCACCCGCTCTTCCCACTCCTCCCACGCCAACCACTCCGCACCCGCCACTCGGGCCACCCGCTCCAGCCATTCCAGCCATTCCGGCCACTCCGGCCACTCCACCCGTTCCACCCGCTCCACCCGCTCGCGCCGGCCCCAGGCCGGTGGCGGCGTACGAGCACTGGTCACCCGGCGCCCACGGGTCGTCGCTCTCGTCGCCGGTGCGCTGCTCTTCGTGGCGGCGGTGTTCGCCGGCATGACGCTGTTCTCGCCGGACAACAGCGCGGCGGAGACCGGGCAGCAGGACACACCGTCCAGCACCTCGCCCACCGCGACGACGGCGACCGACGAGGCACCCGAGCAGGGAACGGCGAACCAGCCCCAGGACCTCGCTCCCACCCCTACCCCCACGCCCACCCCGACGCCGACACCCACCGTCGATACGACGCCGTCGGTATCCCCTTCCGCTCCCGTCGCGGACCCCCCGGCCGGGCTCCCGAACGGGAACGAGGACGGCGAAGAGGGCGGCGAGGAGGACGGGGAGGACTGAGGAAACGCGTACCTCGACGCGTATGCCCCCTGCTCCTTGACCTCTGCCCCCTGACACCTGCCCCATGACGCATGGATACGGCCCCGGCGCCGGCCTCCCCCGTGGATGCTCCGGCACCGGGGCCGTATCCGTCCCCCGTTCGCCCCCCGTTTCTGCCCGCCCATCCTGACCCGGGTCCGGCGCCCGGCGCTCCGTACGCGCCCGGCATCAAGGGCGCGTAAAGATTGCCGGGATACGGCAATGTGCGCAGGCGTCCACGCCTGACAGAATGTCCGTCGATCGAGGTGACCGGTGCGGACGGGGGAGGTGGGCCGGGTGAACCTTTTTCTTGGTCTCGGCATCGCGGGACTCGTCGTACTGGTCCTGGCACTGGTCTTCGACGGGATCCTCGAAGGGCTCTTCGGCGGGGCTGGTGTGCTGGACGGACTCTTCGACGGGCTGCTCTCGCTGCCGGTCGTCGCCGGGTTCGTCTCGATGCTCGGCTTCGGCGGCGCGATCGTCCTCGGCACGACCGGACTCGGCGCCGGGCCCGCCACCGCGGTGGGCGTCGGAGCGGGTGCCGCGGCGGGTTGGCTGACCTGGCGGTTCAGCCGTGCCCTGATGCGGGACGAGCCCGCCGCCACCCCGCGCGGCACCGACCTCGTGGGCAGTGCGGGCTCGGTGGTCACTCCGATCCCGGCGGACGGTTACGGCGAGGTCCTCGTGTATCTCGCGGGCCAGCCGTTGAAGCTGGCGGCCAAGAGCCCCCAGCCGGTGGCCCGGGGCGCCGAGATCTGGGTCGAGGAGTCCCTGTCACCGACGTCGGTGGCGGTCCGCCCGATCCAGCGCTGAACCCGGCCGGCACCGAACCGGCCGCCGAGTTCATACGCGTCACCACACCTCACACCTCACACCTCATACCTCGGACGCGGCACCACAGCTCATTGGGCCAGCGGCACCACAGCTCATCAGCTCATTCGTCAACAGGGGGAATTCTCCATGAGTCCAGTTCTCGTCGCCGTCGTGGGAGCCGTCGCACTCCTCGTACTGCTCGCACTCGTCGTGGTCACCCGCTACAAGGTGGCCGGGCCCAGCCAGGCGTTCATCGTCACCGGGCGGCGCGGCAAGAAGTCCACCGACCCGGACACCGGGCGGGTGTTCACCGACAACAGCGGCCAGAAGGTCGTGGTCGGCGGCGGAGTATTCGTCGTGCCGTTCGTGCAGCAGAAGTTCACCCTCGACCTGTCCAGCCGGCACATCCCCATCGCGGTGCGCGGCGCGGTCACGCTGCGCGGGGTGAAGGCGCACCTCGAAGGCGTCGCCATCGTCAAGGTCGGCGGCACCGAGGACTCGATCCGCGCGGCCGCCCAGCGGTTCCTGATGCAGCAGGACGGCATCGTCGGCTTCACCCAGGAAGTGCTCTCCGGCGCACTGCGCTCCATCGTGGGCCGTATGTCGGTGGAGGACATCATCCGGGACCGTGCCGCGTTCGCCGGGCAGGTGGCGGAGGAGGCCGAGGCGAGCCTGTCCGGGCAGGGCCTGGTCCTGGACGCCTTCCAGATCCAGGACATCACCACCGAGGGCTCGTACCTGGAGGACCTGGGCAGGCCCGAGGCCGCCCGCGCCAAGCAGGAGGCCGACATCGCCGAGGCGGTGGCCCGGCGGGCCGCCGAGCAGGCCCGGCTGAAGGCCGAGGAGGAGATCGCGATCGCCCAGCGGACCTTCGCCCTCAAGACTGCGGAGATCAAGGCCGAGACGGACGAGGCGGCGGCGCGTGCCGCGGCCGCGGGTCCGCTGGCCGAGGCGGCCCGGCAGCAGGATGTGCTGAGCGAGCAGGAGAAGGTCGCCGAGCGGCAGGCCGCGCTGACCGACCGCGAGCTGGACTCCAGGATTCGCAAGCCCGCCGACGCCGCCCGCTACCAGGCCGAGCAGGAGGCCGAGGCCCGGCGTATCGCGCAGGTCAAGGAGGCCGAGGCGGACGCCCAGCGGTCGCGGCTGACCGGTGAGGGCGAGAAGGCGCACCGCGCCGCGCTGGCCGACGCCGTGCGTATCGAGGGTGAGGCGGAGGCGGCCGCGATCGGCGCGAAGGGCGCCGCCGAGGCCGACGCGATGCGGAAGAAGGCCGACGCGTTCGCCCAGTACGGCGACGCGGCCGTGCTCCAGATGCTGGTCGAGGTGCTGCCGCAGGTCGTCGCCAAGGCGTCCGAGCCGCTCAGCGCCATCGACAAGATGACGGTGATCTCCACGGACGGGGCGAGCCAGCTGTCGCGTACGGTCGCCGACAACGTCGCCCAGGGCGTCGAACTCCTCAATTCCACCACGGGAGTCGACCTCGCGGAGCTCCTCCGGAGTGTCACGGCGCCCAAGCCGGCACCCAAGCCGGCCGCCGGCACGGTCGAGATCAACGGCAAGGTCGAAGTGACGGACTGACGGTACGGCTGGAGTTCGTCTGCGGGTGAGTGGGGGCTGGTCGCGCAGTTCCCACCGGGTCGCTTTTCAGGGGCGCGGGGAACTGCGCGATCAACCCCCACCGGGCCGCAGAGGAACCCGTCGCACAGCCCCCCGTAGGGTGAACTCACGCCGAGATCGACACCGAACAGGGGAACAGTCATGGGCACTCCACGCCTCAGCAGTACGCCGTTGCCGGGCATCGGTGTGCGGTACGACCTGACGACACGCGAGCAGCGCCGCCTGTCGGTGGTCGCGCACAGGGACGGCGCCCGGACCCTCAGCGCGTACCGCAAGGACGACCCGGACGCCTGCGCCCTCTCGGTGCGGCTCTCCGCGGGAGAGTCGGCGGCGCTCATCGACGCGCTGATGCCCGCGCACCACAGCCCGAACCTGCTGTCCACCACGGAACTGGGACTGGTCGCCGAGCGGGTCGAGCTGTCGTCGGTCTCGCACTGGAACGGGCGGCTGCTGGGCGACACCCGGATGCGTACCGAGACCGGCGCCTCGATCGTCGCGGTGCTGCGCCGGGCGGAAGCCATCCCCTCCCCCACGCCGGACTTCCGGCTGGCCGGCGGCGACATCCTGATCGTGATCGGTACCCGCGAGGGTGTCGAGACGGCGGCGACGATACTCGGACGGGAGTGACGGAAGCTGTGCACTCCTCCGCGACGTTCCTGATCGAGTTCGGTGCGATCATCCTGGGTCTGGGGCTGCTCGGCCGGTTCGCCGGGCGCTTCCAGTTCTCCCCCATTCCCCTCTATCTGCTGGCCGGGCTCGCCTTCGGCGAGGGCGGGCTGCTGCCGCTGGGCACCAGCGAGGAGTTCGTGGCGATCGGCGCCGAGATCGGTGTCGTGCTGCTGCTGCTCATGCTCGGCCTGGAGTACACGGCGACCGACCTGGTCTCCAACCTCAAGACGCAGTACCCGGCCGGCCTGGTGGACGCCGCGCTGAACGCTCTGCCGGGCGCGGCGATGGCGCTGCTGCTCGGCTGGGGGCCGGTGGCCGCCGTGGTCCTCGCCGGAGTCACCTGGATCTCCTCCTCCGGCGTCATCGCCAAGGTCCTCGGCGACCTGGGCCGGCTCGGCAACCGCGAGACGCCGGTCATCCTGAGCATCCTGGTCCTCGAAGACCTCTCCATGGCCGTCTACCTGCCGATCATCACCGCCCTGCTGGCCGGCAGCGGCCTGGCGGCGGGCAGCGTCACCCTCGCCGTGGCGCTCGGCGCCGCCGGACTCGTACTCGTCGTCGCGGTCCGCTACGGCCGCCACATCTCCCGCTTCGTCTCCAGCGACGACCCCGAGAAGCTGCTGCTGGTCGTGCTGGGGCTGACGTTGCTGGTGGCCGGGCTTGCCCAGCAGTTGCAGGTCTCGGCCGCGGTGGGCGCGTTCCTGGTCGGCATCGCGTTGTCCGGCGAGGTCGCCGAGGGGGCGCACGGTCTCCTCTCCCCGCTCCGCGACCTCTTCGCGGCGGTGTTCTTCGTCTTCTTCGGCCTGCACACCGACCCGGCCAGCATTCCGCCCGTGCTGCTGCCCGCGCTCGCGCTGGCGGTCGTCACCGCCGGTACGAAGATCGCCACCGGCTACTGGGCCGCCAGACGTGCCGGCATTTCCGTCAAGGGTCGCTGGCGGGCGGGCGGCACGCTGGTGGCCCGGGGCGAGTTCTCCATCGTCATCGCCGGGCTCGCCGTCACGTCCGGCATCGAGCCCAGACTCGGGCCGCTGGCCACCGCGTACGTTTTGATCCTGGTCATCGTCGGGCCGCTCACCGCCCGCTTTACGGAGCCGGTGGCGACGCGACTCATCGGCTTCCGCCGGGGCGCGGCCGATGGGGCTGGGTCTGGGGCTGGGTCTGAGACTGCGACTGGGTCGGCGTCGGCGTCGGACCGGGACTCCGTCCCGAGCCCTGACGTGCCTGCCGAGAAGTAGCGATCGTGCGGGTTGTGTGTGGCTGGGCGCGCAGTTCCCCGCGCCCCTGGGTGGGTGGGGGCTGAGGCTGGTTTGTTGGGGTGCGGGGGCGCGGCGGGATGTGCGTCCGCAGCCGCTGACGTAAAGCGCGGCTGTGCTCGGTGGTCCGGCGCTGATGTCGTCGTACGCTGCGGCCACACATCCCACCACGCCCCCTCCGCCGAGTGGCGATACCGAGTGGCCTCGCCCGCCGGGAGGGGGGCGCGAGCAACCCACGCCCACCGCGCCCCTTTCAGGGGCGCGGGGAACGGCGCGAGCAACCCACGACGACCCGCACCCGACAACCGGCATCCAGTCCAGCCCCGTCAGGGGCGCGGGGAACTGCGCGAGCAACCCACCACGACCCGCACCCGACAACCGGCGCGAGCCACCCCAATTAGGGGCGCGGGGAACGGCGCGACCGGCCCCGGGCGACGTGGCCTTTAACTCAGTTGGTGCGCAAGGCAATTGGGTGAGTGACGATTTGACAGAGCCTCAACCTCCCCAGTAACTCTAGCCACATGACATTCATTTTCACCAGCGGAGCCTGACCATGCGCGTCGCATTCGTCGGCAAGGGCGGCAGCGGCAAGACCACCCTGTCCGCCCTCTTCTCCCGTCACCTGGCGCGCTCCGGCGCCCCGGTAGTCGCCATCGACGGCGACATCAACCAGCACCTGGCGTACGCGCTCGGACTCGACGAGGCGGAACCCTTCGCCGCGCCGCCGCTCAGCTCGCGGCTGGGCGAGATCAAGGACTTCCTGCGCGGCACCAACCCGCGCATCGCGTCCCGCGACGCCATGATCAAGACCACCCCGCCGGGCCGCGGCTCCCGCCTGCTGCGCCCGCTCGGCGACGACGAGGTGCACGCCCGGCACATCCAACTCGTGGACGGCGTACCGGTGATGGTGACCGGCGCCTTCGACGAGAGCGATCTCGGGGTGTCCTGCTACCACTCCAAGCTCGGCGCGGTCGAGCTGTACCTCAACCATCTGGTGGACGGCCCCGGCGAGTACGTCGTCGTCGACATGACGGCCGGCGCCGACGCCTTCGCCTCCGGCCTGTTCACCCGCTTCGACCTGACCATCCTGGTCGCCGAACCGACCCGCAAGGGCGTCTCGGTCTACCGCCAGTACCGCGACCACGCCGCCGAGTTCGGCATCCCGATCGCGGTCGTCGGCAACAAGGTCACCGGCGAGGACGACCTGCTCTTCCTCAAGGAGCACGTCGGCGACGACCTGCTGGCGTACTGCGAGCAATCCTCCTGGGTCCGCGCCCGGGAACAGGGGCGCGGCGAGGGTGAGTTGGAGCCGCACAACCTACACACGCTGCGGTTGCTGAAGGACGCTCTCGACGCCCGTACGAAGGACTGGGACACCTTCCAGCGGCACGCCGTCGAGTTCCACCTGCGCAACGCCACCGCGTGGGCCGACCGCGCGACGGGCCAGGACCTCGCCACCCAGGTGGACCCGGACTTCCGCCACGGCCCCGCGGCACTGACGGCGCCGGCCTCGGTCTGAGCCGCGCTCACCCCCGCACCCGCACCTCCCCCGCACCCCCCCACCCGAACCAACAGACAGGACCCCCTCATGTCGCTCGACGTCTCCCCGCAGCTGCTCGCCGAAGCCGAGAACGGCCAGGTGCGGGAGGAGGACTTCGTCGAAACGGTCCGTACGTCCCTGCCGTACGCCTACGATCTCGTCGCCCGCCTCGCCGGTGAACTGGGCTCGGGGACCGCCGAGTTCGCCGACAACCAGACCCCGCCGCCCTCCGAGAAGGAGCGCGGCCAGCTGCTGCGTGCCCTGTCCAGCGACGCGATCCGGGGCAGCCTGGAGCGTCACTTCGGCATCGCCCTGGCCTTCCAGAACTGCCACCGCGTCGCGGCCTTCCGCCCGGAGTCCCGCGGCGGCGAGACGTACACCCGCTTCACCTCGCTGCGCTCGCAGATCCTCAACCAGTCACCGGAGTTCCGCGACTGCTGAGACGGATTCCGAGTGGTCCCGGGACGGATTCCGAGTGATCCTCGGCGATTCCCACTAGGGGGCCTCCTGGGGTAATCCCCCAGCTATATAGGCCTGTTGGCATGATGTGGCGTTCGGAGAAGATCCGCGAGGCTCTTCCGTATGACGAAGACCAAGCGAAACGCCGCCCTGCTCGCCGCCTCCGCCACAGTCCTCGGCCTCACCGCATCGCTCACCGCCCCCCTCACCGCGACGGCCTCCACGCCCGCCGCTGCCGCAAAGCCGCTCGACTGGGCCAAGTGCGAGGGGGGCGGGCTCGATCCCCGGCAGGAGTGCGCGACCGTCCAGGTGCCGATGGACTACTCCGACCCGGGCGGCAGGAAGATCGGCATCGCCGTCTCCCGCATTCCGAGCGAGAATCCGGCCGCCCGCCGCGGTGTGCTGCTGCTGATCCCCGGCGGGCCCGGCGGGTCCAGTCTCGACAACCCGTCGGGCAAGGGGCAGAAGCTGCCGCAGGAGGTGCGGGACGCGTACGACCTGATCGGGTTCGACCCGCGCGGGTTCGGGCGTTCCGCGCCGGTCAGCTGTGGTCTCGAACGCGGTGACCTGGCTCTGTCGAAGCTGCGGCCCTGGCCCGCGCCGGACGGGTCCGTCACCGAGAACATGGCCAACGCGAAGCGGCTCTCCGAGGCCTGTGCGCGCAACGGCGGTGAGCTGATGCGGCACATCAGCACCGCGAACAACGCCCGTGACCTCGACCGTGTCAGGGCCGCGCTCGGCGAGCGGAAGGTCTCCGCGTGGGGTGTCTCGTACGGGACGTATGTCGGCGCGGTCTACAGCCAGTTGTTCCCGCACCGCACCGACCGCTTCGTGCTGGACAGCAACGACGACCCCGACCACACCCGCGTCTCCCGGGCCTGGCTCGCCGGGCACGAGGTGGGCGTCGAGGACGTCTTCCCCGAGTTCGCCGAGTGGGCTTCGGCGCCCGGGAACCCGTACCGGCTGGCCGATACGGCGGCCGAGGTGCGGCCGCTGTTCCTGCGGCTCGCCTCGCGGCTCGACCGGGAGCCGATCCCCTGGCCCGGTGCCAACCCGGCGGAGCTGAACGGGAATGTGCTGCGCCAGACCATGCTGGACACCCTCTACGACCCCGACCGCTTCGCGGGGCTGGCCCAGTTGATGCTGGCCGCGCAGCGGGGCGCCGTGCCGGCCGCGCCCGCGATGCCGGACGAGGCCGTGCTGCAGAACGTCACCGCGGTCGGAGCGGGGACGCTCTGCAACGACGTCGAGTGGCCGTCGTCGGCCTCCGTGTACCAGAAGGGCGTGGACGAGAGCCGGGCGAAGTACCCGTTGACCGCGGGGATGCCGAGGAACGCGATGGTCTGTGCCGCCTGGCCGTACCGGCCGAAGGAGGCGCCCGTGCGGATCACCGATGACGGTCCCTCGAACATCCTGCTCGTCCAGAACGAGCGGGATGTGGCGACTCCGCTGCGCGGTGCCCTTCGGCTGCGCCGGGCCCTTGGTGAGCGGGCCGTTCTGGTGACTGTGAACTCCACCGGGCACGACGCGTATCTCGCCAATGGGAACGCGTGCGGGGATGGGACTGTGTCCCGTTATTTGGCCACGGGGGTGCGGCCGGGCCGGGACACCTACTGCGGCTGAGGGCCGCAGGGGTGCCTCCGGGGGCCTTGGGGTGGTGCGTGGGCTGCGGGCCGGTGGGGGCTGGTCGCGCAGTTCCCCGCGCCCCTGAATACGGGGGCGTCGCGCCGGTTCGTAGGCTGCGGGCCGGGTGGGGCCGGTCGCGCTCACGCGGCGGAGCCGCATGTTGGCACAGCCCCGCGCCCCTGAAATACGGGGGCTCGCGCCGGTTCGTAGGGTGCGGGTCGGTGGGGGCTGGGCGCGCCCACGCGGCGGGGCCGCATGTTGGCACAGCCCCGCGCCCCTGAAATACGGGGGCTCGCGCCGGTTCGTAGCCTGCCTGTTGGCGTCGGCTGGGTGCGCCGTTCCCCGCGCCCCTTGCGGGGCCGGGGTCGGCGTCGGCGTTGGGGTCAGACTCCGACGCCGAAGTCCGAGGCGATGCCGGCCAGGCCGGAGGCGTAGCCCTGGCCCACTGCGCGGAACTTCCACTCGGCGCCGTTGCGGTAGAGCTCGCCGAAGACCATGGCGGTCTCGGTGGCCGCGTCTTCCGACAGGTCGTAGCGGGCGATCTCGGCGCCGCCGGCCTGGTTGACGACGCGGATGAAGGCGCCCCGGACCTGGCCGAAGCTCTGGCCGCGGCTCTCGGCGTCGTGGATGGAGACGGGGAAGACGATCTTCGCGACCTCGGCGGGCACGGTCGCGAGGTTCACCTTGACGGACTCGTCGTCGCCCTCGCCCTCGCCGGTGAGGTTGTCGCCGGTGTGCTCGACCGAACCGTCCGGGCTCTTCAGGTTGTTGTAGAAGATGAAGTGCTGGTCGGAGAGGACCTTGCCCGACTCGTCGACCAGCAGCGCGGAGGCGTCGAGGTCGTAGTCGGTGCCCGTCGTGGTCCGTACGTCCCAGCCGAGGCCGACCAGAACCGCGGTCAGGCCAGGTACCTCCTTGCTGAGCGAGACGTTGCCACCCTTGGCCAGGGAAACTCCCACGCTGATCTCCTTCTTGGTGTGTGCGGTCCGGACCCGCGCCAGGACCCGGACCGCAAAATCTACAACACTGTAGAAAATGTGGAAGGGTTCGGGCGCAGCAGGATGTGTCCGGGCCCCGCGGCTTTTACGATGCCGCTGGTGAAGCGCGCGCGGCCACGGAAGGGAGACAGGACGTGACGGACCGGCGGGCACGTCCTCGGCGGCGGGGGCAGGGTGAGCTGGAGGCGCAGGTGCTGGCGGCCCTGCGCGCGGCGGAGCTTCCCGTGACCGCGGGCTGGGTGCAGGAGCGGCTCGGTGACGACCTCGCCTACACGACGGTGATCACGATCCTGACCCGGCTGCTCGCCAAGGGCGCGGTGACCCGTGAGCGCGAGGGCCGGTCCTTCGTCTGGACCCCCGCGTCGGACGAGGCGGGGCTCGCCGCGCGGCGGATGCGCAAGGTGCTGGACGGCGAGCGGGACCGGGAGGCGGTCCTCGCCAGCTTCGTGATGTCCCTGGCACCGGACGACGAACGGCTGCTGCGCGAACTGCTGGGGCGGTCCGGGACGGAGTAGGGACCCGGAGACCCGCAGGGCGGAGATTCTCGGAACTCTCCCGACTGCTTACTTTGCGATTCCTTTACACTGGTTGCGAAGCCTGACTGTGATCTTCGAGTACGAAAGGAGCGACGGTTCCGCGATGGGTGAACCTCCCAGTACCAGCCGTGCCATGTCCCGCCCGCCGAGTTCGAGTCCGCGTGTGGGAGCGGGGGTGGCACGGTGATCGAGGTCCTGCTGCTCCTGCTGGCGTTGCTGCTCACGCTGGCCTGTGCGCTGTTCGTGGCGGCGGAGTTCTCGCTGACCACCGTCGAGCGAGGTGATCTGGAGCGGGCCGCCGAGGCCGGTGAGCGGGGCGCCGACGGTGCCCTGAAGGCGGTGCGGCGGCTGACGGTCCAGCTGTCCGGGGCGCAGCTCGGCATCACCGTCACGTCGCTGGTGATCGGCATGCTCGCCGAGCCGTCGCTGGCCGCGCTGCTGCGCGGCCCGCTGGCGGCGGCCGGTCTGGGCGGCGCGGCCTCGTCCGTGGCGACCGTACTGGGCGTGGTCGTCTCCACCGTCGTCCTGATGGTGGTCGGTGAGCTGGTGCCGAAGAACTGGGCGATCTCCCGGCCGCTGGCCGTCGCCAAGGTGGTCGCGGGGCCGCAGCGCGCCTTCACGGCCGCGTTCGGGCCCTTCATCCGGCATCTCAACAACACGGCGAACCGTGTCGTGCGCCGCTTCGGTCTGGAGCCCGCCGAGGAGCTGGCCACCGCCCGCGGTCCGGAGGAGCTGGTCGCGCTGGCCCAGCACTCGGCCGCCGAGGGCGCGCTGGAGGCGGACTCCGCCGAGCTGTTCGTCCGTACGCTGCATCTGGGCGAGCTGACCGCGCAGAACGTGATGACGCCGCGGGTGGACGTGAAGGCGCTGGAGGCGCGCGCCTCGGCCGCCGACGCGGCCAACCTCACGCACGCCACCGGGCTGTCCCGTTTCCCGGTCTACCGCGACAGCCTGGACGAGGTCGTCGGCACGGTCCACATCCGTGACGTACTCGCCCTGGAACCCGCGAAGCGGGCCGTCACGCCGGTCACCGAGCTGGCCACCGTACCGCTGCTGGTGCCCGACAGCCTGCCCGCCGACCGGCTCCTGGAGCGGATGCGGGCGAGCCGCACGATGGCCGTGGTCATCGACGAGTACGGCGGCACGGCGGGCGTGGCGACGGTGGAGGACATCGTCGAGGAGGTCGTGGGGGAGGTCCGGGACGAGCACGACCCGGTCGAGCCCCTCGACCTGCTGCCCGCACCCGCCACCGAGGACGGCCGGGCCGCCTGGGAGGCGGACGGCGGCGTCCGTATCGACGAGCTGGCCGGCATCGGGCTGCGCGCGCCGGAGGGTCCGTACGAGACCGTCGCCGGCCTGGTGGCCACGCGGCTGGCCCGGATCCCGGCCGAGGGCGACGTGCTCGACCTGGACGGCGGCTGGCGGTTCGAGGTCCTCGACGTCGAGCATCACCGCGCCGACCGGGTCCGCATCACCGCGCCCGCATCCGCGGCTGGGCCCGTGCCCGCGCCCGCATCCGCGTCTGCCAGTACGCCCCGCCCGGGCCGGCAGCAGGCCATGGAGGAGTCCCGATGACCACCCTGCAGCTCGCCATCGGCGCTCTGACCCTGCTGACCAACGCGTTCTTCGTCGGCGCGGAGTTCGCCCTGATCTCGGTGCGCCGCGGTCAGATCGAACCGCGCGCCCAGGAGGGCCACAAGCGGGCCCGGATGACCCTGTGGGGTCTGCGGCACATCTCCGCGATGATGGCCACCGCCCAACTGGGCATCACCGTCTCCTCGTTGGTGCTCGGCGCGGTCGCCGAACCGGCCATCGCGCATCTGCTGGAGCCCGCCTTCGAGGCGGCGCACATCCCGCACGCCCTGGTGCATCCGATCGCCTTCGTGATCGCGCTGACCGTGGCGACGTATCTGCACATGCTGATCGGCGAGATGGTGCCGAAGAACCTCGCGCTCGCCGCACCGGTGCAGGCCGCGCTGCTGCTCGGCCCGCCCCTGGTGGCCCTCACCCGGGCGCTCAGGCCGGTCGTCTTCGGTATCAACGCCTTCGCCAACGTCCTGCTGAAGCTGCTGCGCGTCGAGGCCAAGGACGAGGTGGAATCGGCCTTCACCGACGACCAGCTCGCCCGCATGGTCGTGGACTCCAGTCAGGCCGGGCTCCTGACGGCCACCGACGGCGAGCGGCTGCGCGACGCGCTGGAGCTGGGCACCCGCCCGGTCGGCGAGATCCTCGTGCCGGCCCAGCGGATGCGTACGGTCGACCACACCGTCACCCCGGCGCGGCTGGAGCGCGCGGCCGCCGAGGCCGGTTTCTCCCGCTTCCCCGTGACGGGCGAGGACGGCACCCTGCTCGGCTACCTCCACATCAAGGACACCCTCGGCGTCACCGACCGGGACCGGCCCTTCCCGCGTACCGCCCTGCATCCGGTGACCCGCGTCCGCATCGACACCCCGCTCGACGACACCCTCACGGCCCTGCGCGCCACCGGCAGCCACCTGGCCGCCGTCACCGGCGAGACGGGCACCGTGCTCGGCTTCGTCACCATGGAGGACGTGCTGTCGGAGCTGGTCGGCCCGGCTCCGGCCGCGGCCTGACGGGTCCTGACGGGTCCCGCCGGGCCATGCGGCACGCTCCGCGGAGCGTGCCGCATGGCCTCCGCCACAGTGCCCGGCAACCTGCGGCGGCTATCGTGTCGACGCGAATCGAACACGAGCAGGTCGTGGAAGATCGCAGAACGTCGGCGAAGGGCGCGTTGTGTCGGACGAGGGGCGGTTGGTCGCCGGGCGGTACCGGCTGATCGAGCGGATCGGCCGCGGTGGCATGGGCACCGTGTGGCGTGCCGAGGACGAGGTCCTCAGTCGCGAGATCGCGCTCAAGCGGCTGCACGTCCGGCACCACCTCACCGACGACGAACTCGCCACGGTCTACGAACGCACCCGCCGGGAAGCCCGCAGCGCGGCCCGCATCGCCCATCCGAACGTGGTCGTCGTCCATGACGTCGTGGACGACGAGGGCCCGCCCTGCATCGTCATGGAGTACGTCCCCTCGACCACCCTCGGCGAGCTGCTGAAAGGCGGCGGGACCGTGGCGCCCGCCGAGGCCGCCAGGATCGGCCTCGGCATGATCGCCGCCCTGCGCGCCGCGCACGCCGCCGGGGTGCTGCACCGCGACGTCAAGCCCGCCAACGTACTGCTGGGCGCCGGCGGCCGGGTCGTCCTCACCGACTTCGGCATCGCGATGGCCACCGGAACCTCCACGCTGACCAGGACCGGCGAGATCATCGGGTCGATCGACTACATCGCGCCCGAGCGGATGAAGGGGCGCAGGCCAGGACCCGCCGCGGACCTCTGGGCGCTGGGAGCGACCCTCTACCAGTCCGTCGAGGGGCGGCCCCCGTTCCGCAAGGAGACGGCGATGGAGACGGCGTACGCCATAGCCGTCGACCCCCTCGCCCCCATGAAGCAGGCCGGACCGCTCGAACCCCTCATCGAGGCGCTGCTGGCCAAGGACCCGGACGAGCGCCCCTCGGCGGAGGAGACGGAACGGGTACTGCGGGCCGTGGCGACGCCGACGGGGACGGAGGCGGGGGCTGAGGCGGACGGGGTGGCGGTGGCGGTGACGGCCGAGCGGGCGCCGACCGTCGAGCGGCCGACTGCCCGGCCGACGACCGGACCGACCCTGACCGGACCGACCCTGACCGGACCTACGTCGACCGGGCCTGCGCCGACCGGGCAGCCGCTGCACGGGCATCAGTCGATCGCGCAGCCGTCGAGCGCGCAGACACACAGGCCGGCCGCGCAGAGGCCGGACGGGCTGGAGCCGACCGCCGTGGGGGCGCCGGCCCCGCCCGCCCCCGCAGACGGGAGGGGCAACCGCGGCCGGGGCCGTAAACGGCGGCGCGCGCTCGTCTGGGGCGCGGTGGCCGTGACGCTGGCGGGCGCGGCCGTGGCGGGCGGGCTCTACGCGGTGTCCGGCGACGGTGACACGCGCGACACGACGACGGCACCCTCGCCCAGCGCTTCCGCGCCGCCGCCCGTCCCCGAGGGGTTCCGCCTGGTCAGGGAGGGCAGGTTGGGCGTCTCGTTCCCCGTCCCGGAGGGCTGGAAGCGCGACGACAAGTCGACCGCCGAACAGGTCACTTATACCGACAAGTCCAAACTGGTCGAGCTCACCGTCGGCACCGTGAACCCCGCGGGCGCGAACCCCGTGTCGCACTTCGAGAACATCGAGGCGAACACCAAGGACAACTACCCCGACAGCTACCGGAAGCTGCGCATGCAGCGCACCACGTTCCAGGGGAAGCCCGCGGCGGTGTGGGAGTTCACCTTCCAGGGGCGGGTCCGGATGTTCCGTGCCATCGACTTCGGTTTCGGCCAGGAGGGCGGCACGGAGTACGACATCTACCTCTCGGCGCCGGACGCCCGTTGGGACACGTACCGCCCGGTCTTCGACAAGGTCAAGGAAGGCTTCCGCGTCGGCTGACGGCGCTCAGACCTGGTGTTCCTCCGGCGGCGCGACCGGTGCCGGGATGGACGCCGTGTCGAAGTCGCCCGCGATGATCCGCGCGGCGAGGTCCGCCAGGCGCAGCCGACGGGAGCGCGCGTACGAGCGGAACGCGGCGAAGGCGTCGTCCACCGAGGTGTTCCAGCGCTCGGCCAGTACGCCCTTGACCTGTTCGACCAGGATGCGGCTGGTGAGGGCGGTCTCCAGCTGGCTGTTCTCGACGTGCGACTGTTCCAGCGTGCGCTGCTGGAGGATCGCGATGGTGGCCACGTCGGCGAGCGCCTGGGCGAGCGCGATGTCCTCCTCGCCGAGGCGGTGCGGGGTGGCCTGGAAGAGGTTGAGCGCGCCGACGACCCGGTTGCGCAGGCGCAGCGGAATCGCGTGCGTGGCCACGTAACCCGTCTCACGGGCCCGTACGGCGAACTGCGGCCAGGCCGCCGTCGTCTCCTGGCAGGTCAGGTCGATGTTCGTGCGGGCCGAGCCGCTGCGGTAGCACTCCACGCACGGGCCCTGCTCGTGCTGGAGCGCGAACAGTTCCAGCAGCCGGGTGTGTTCGTCCGACGCGGCGATGATCTGCAGTTCGCCGTGCGCGTCCACGAGGAGGATTCCCGCCGCCGAGACGTCCAGCAGCTCGACGCACCGGGTGGACAGCCGTTGCAGCAGATCGATGACGTCGAAGTCCTCGACGAGGGAGTCCGCCACCTCCACAAAGACCTCGACCAGACGTTGTTCGCGGGCCATGCCGATCATCCCTTTCCTTCGTTGGGCGAGTACGGCCCGTTCCGGTCGTCTCGGTCGCCGAAGCGGAGTTTGCGGGCGACCACGTCCTTCGCGATCTCCCCGAGGGGACGTTCGCTGCTGTAGGCGTGAGCCCGCAGGCGCAGGAGTGCCTCCTCCATCGGCACGCCGAGCTGGACGCTGATCATCCCGGTGGCCTGGTGAACGGCCGCGCGGTGCAGCCCGGTCGGCCGTTCCAGGAAAATGCCGGAAACGGGACCGGCGTCCCCGCCGCTGTCCGCACTCCCGTTTCCGTTTCCGTTTCTGTTCCCGTCCGTGTTCCTGTTCCCTGCCCCGTGCGCGCCCGGGTACCCCCGCCGGTCCCCGTTCAAGAACGCGCCGGTCAGCACGGCGGCCAGGGCCGTGGCGTCGGCGCACTGCTGTGCGGTCATCGTCCGGTCGCCGTCCGAGAGCACGGTCAGTACGCCGACCCGGATCGCCCCGATGCCCAGCGGGAAGCAGCACACACCTTGTACGCCCATCTCCCGCGCGGGCGGCAGCAGCGCCGGCCATCGGTCGGGACGTACCCGGTCCAGGTCGGGCTCGATGACGGGTGCCCCGCTGCGCACCGCGTCCGGACCCGGGCCCTCGCCCAGCGTGAACTGGAGTTCCTCGAAACGGGCGCTCACCTCGGGGTGGCACCAGACCGGCTCCGCCACCCGGCCGTCGCCCACGAGCAGGGACAGGGCGACCCCCTCGGCGCCCAGCGCCCGCGCGCACGCCCGCGCCGGATCACCGCGCCCGCCGAGGCGCAGCGACCGGAGCACGTCGGCCATGCCGTCGCTGATCACCGGGTTCCGTTCCGCCGCTGCCGGGGTCCCTCGGACGAGGCACCGACCGGCGCTGCGCCGTACTTTACGCGGATCGGTTCACGGCGGGGCTGCACCGTTCACCGCCTTCCGAGGCTATGCCCCGCCAGGCGTCCTGGGCGCTCGCGTACCGGGGGAACCGTTCCGCCAGGGAGCCGGCCCGGAGCAGCAGGCCCGTGCAGGGGCGGGTGTAGACGACCCGCGCCCAGCCGTGCCGCTTCCGGCAGTCGTCCCACGCCGTGCACAGCGGGTCCAGCACGCTGCCGTCCACGAACGTCACGTCGCTCAGGTCGACGACGAGGAAGAGTCGCCCGGTGCCGTGGCGGACGGCGGCCAGCGTGCGGGCGAACCTGGGAGTAGTCGTCAGGTCCAGCTCGCCGCGCGCTCGGACCACGCGGTACTCGTCGAGCAGGTCGGGATGCGGGTTCATGTGCCCCATCTCCATCTGTCCGTGCAGCAGCTCTCCGGAGAAGCTCTGTGGGACAGCTCTCCGGAGTGGCTTCGTCTTGCGCAGGGCCTCTGTTGCGCGGAGCGGGAGTTCACGGAGAGGGCCGGGGGCACGGGCTGCCGCCCCGTGAGCGTAGGCCCGGGAGGGGCGGTTCGTCGCCGTGCTTCCGGTATCTGTGGCAGGGGTGTCCGCAGCGGTCGTATGTGGTCGGCAGATGATCGGTTCCAGGCGGTTCGGGGTCGAAGCCGCAAGGGTCGCAAGGGAATTGCCGCGGACGGTGGTGGCGCAAGCCATACGGTCTCAGAAGCCTTCTTTCGGGGCGGGCGGGGTACGGTGGGGGAACCGAGGGCATGTCGTACACCGGCGATCGAGCCGGTCTCGTCCTCGGCGCTCGACGATGCCGGGCCGTTCAGAGCCCGGGGCGGGGTCCACCTCATGGCGGCCGAAGCCGTTGACGTTCCGCCCGCACACCAGGGCGGCCGAGACCCTGACCGCCCACTTCGCAGCGAGCCAACGAACCACTGAGCCGGCCGACCGCCGATTCACCGATTCACGGAATTGCCGATTCACGGAATCGTCGAGGCACCGGGGCACTGAGGCCGAGGAGCCGCCAGCCGCCTGCCACCGGCTCGACCGAACCGCCCGAGGAGAAAGCCTGTTCCGTCCCGCGGTCCGCCGCGAACGAATCACCGGCACGCCGAACTCGTGCCCCAGACAGGAGCGCTTCCATGGCCACCGTCCCCGTTCTCGAACCCCTGACGCCTTCCCAGCCCCTCGCCCGCCTGCGCCTGGCCCCGCACAGCGCCCTGCCGCGCCGTATCGACGGGGCGTGGTGGCCCCGCTCGCGCGATCTGCTGGTCGAACTCCCGTTGCTGATCGGCGCGTTGCCCCGGGCGTGGGGACAGATCACCGGCGTCACCGTGAACACGGCGATGTGGTCGGTGTCGCCCGGCCGGATGCTCGTCGCCAACCACGTCGTACGGCTGCGCAGGACGTCAGGATCGGACGGCCGGCACACGGTCTGCCTGCTCAGCCCCGGCCGGGGCCGCTGGGACCTGCTCGTCGTGCCCCCGGAGGTCGACGCGGCGGACGCGGAGCCGCTGATGGCGGCCGCGGCGGCGGGAACCGCGACGACGGCCGCGCGCTCGCCTCGCTGACCTCGCTGACTCGCTGACGGGTCAGTGCAGTGGCCTGCGAATCCACACGTCCCCGGCACTGGAACCGGCACCGGCACCGGCACCGGCACTGGAACCGGATCCGGCACTGACGTCTGAAACGGTGCGAGGACCGAGGACGCCGAGCCTCGACCATCCCCACGCCCGCAGGGTCTCCTCGGCCGCGTTCGTCGGACGACCACCGTCTCCGTCGCCGTGGGGGTCGCGGGCCACCGCCGTGACGACCAGGTCGGTGTCGAGGCGGATCAGCAGCCGTTCGACCAGGCGCGTCGCGATGCCGAGGCGGCGGTGGGCCGGCAGCACCATCAGTTCGGTGAGCAGGAAGGTGCGGCCGGAGGCGGTCAACTCCTCGATGTCGGTAGGCAGTTCCCCGTGGAAGTCGGACCACCACTCGCCGGTACGAGGCACCCGGAACCCGTAGGCGCAGGCGACGAGACCGCCCCCCTCGGCGACCACCATGTCGAACCCGGCGCCCTGCACATGCTGCTCGAACCGGCTCAGAAAGCTCCGGTGGTCGTGCTGTCCGGCCCCCGCGCTGCCCCGGTACGCCGAGACGTGCACGTCCGCGACGGCGTTCCGCTGCTGCTCGGCCTGCCACCGGGACAACCTGCGCAGGTACACCTCGGTCATACGGGCCTCCCCCGGCCGTGGGACGGACGTCCCCGGACTCGGCATCGTGGCAGCAGGAGCCGCCGGGGTAAACCGGGCGTCGGGATCAAGGAGGCGATGCCCCGTCACGCAGGCCCGCACACCCATGTCCACACATCGGCCAATCCCCGCACACCGGTCCTCCGCAGGGCTGTCCACGCGTGTCCGGCTGGCCTAAGCTCGTAGTCGTGTGATGAGCGAGGCTCTTCGCGAGCCCGGTCACCATCCCGACGCCATCCCGAAGTCGCGGTCGTCGGCTTCCCTCGCGCCCCCTGTCCCCGGGCGCCACCGCCCCTTGCCCCCGGGCGCCAGGACGAGAATCCCACCGCCGAGTCAACTCCCATGTCCCTGTTGTCCCTGTCGGAATCCCGCCGCGGTGCATTCCCGCGTGCCGTGGCGGCCCGACGAGGACTCACCTGCCCCGATGTGCCGACCGGGGGGCGGCGCGACGGGGCGGTGCGGTCGCCGCCGGTGCACGCACCACCGGCGGCGACCGCCCCACCTGGGGGCGCGCGGAAGGGGATCAGCCGACCGGCACCGGAGTCACCGTCGCCGCGAGCGGATACGCGCCCGTCGTGAGCGCGGTGCCGACCGTGCCGTTCGACGTCGTGACCGGCACGAGCGCACCGGCGTCGGCCGTGGTGACGTAGGCCGTGGCACCGTTCCAGTCGAGAGCGACGTCGAACGCGGACCGGCCGACGGTCACCGGGGTGCCGGGCGCGCCGGTGACCGTGTCGACGGGGGTGACGGTGGTGCCGTTGCTCGCGCTGACCCACAGGGTGCGACCGTCGGGGGACAGCGCGAGTCCGTACGCCTGCTGCCCGTTCACCAGGAGCGTCGGACGGGTGTCGTTGGTGGCGGTGTCGATCGGGGTGACCGTCGAGCCGCCGGAGTTCGACACGTACACCGTCTTCCCGTCCGGCGCGGCGACGACGTTGAACGGGTTCGGGCCCACCGGAATCGCCGTACCTGCCGTACCTGCCGTACCCGCGGCCAGGCTTACGGGCGTCACCGTGCTGTCGTGGATGTTCGCCACGTACAGCGTGCTGCCGTCCGGGGTGATCGCCATGTTCTCCGGGCCGTCGCCCACCGGGATCTTCGCGCCCGCCGTCCCCGTCGCGAGGTCCACCGGCTGGACCGCGTCGTCGGAGTAGTCGGCGACCCAGAGCGTCTTCCCGTCCGGGGTCAGGGCCAGGCCCGCCGGGACGTCGCCGACCGGCACCGTGGCCGTGACCGTACCGGTGCCGACGTCGATGACGCTCACCGTGTCGGAGCCCTGGTTGGCGGCGTACGCGGTCCGGCCGTCCGTACTGACGACGACCTCGCCCGGGTTCTTACCGACCGCGATCTCCGTCGACTTGCCGGACGCCAGGTCCACCGAACTGACCGACGCCCCACTGAAGTTGGCGGTCAGCGCCCGCTCGCCGCCCTTGCCGTCCGTCACCCGGACCGGAATCGCCCGGCCGACGAGCCCGTCACCGCTCACCACGACGGACCGCACTCCGGCGGCGGCCCCGTCGCCGCCTGTCGCCGTGAAGGTCACCTCCACCGTGGCCTTGCCGCCCGCCGGGACGGTGAGGGTCCCGGCGGACGGGGAGACGGTGAGACCGTCGGGGGCCGCGGCCTTCCAGGAGACCGTACGGTCCGCGGTCGACCGGTCGTCGGCCACCGTCAGGGTCGCCGTGCCGTTCGCCCCCGGGGCCAGCGAGAGTGACGACGGTTCGAAGGAGGCGTCCGGTCCCGGATCGGGCGCGGCCCGCAGCGTGGCGTCGTACAGGAACTGCTCCATCACACCGGGCGCGATCTGCTGCGGGACGGAGTCGAGTTCCTTGCGCTGTGCCTGCAGCCGGTCGAAGTACGTCCGCACCGCGTCGCCGTCGCCGTCCGCCTGGGCGAGCATCAGCCGTACGGCCGTGTCGCCCGCCTCGCCGTAGGCGCCGAGCTTGTCCAGCCAGGCCGATGTCTCCTTCAGGAAGCCGGAGTTGTCGAGGCGGGCGCGGAGGTCGGCGGGTGCGGCGGCCATGGCGGTGAAGTAGGCGCTGAGCCTCCGTGCCGCCTCCGCGAGCCCGCTGCCGTTCTCGTACGCCGTCCTGAACGCCTTGATCAGTGGGGTGAGCGTGGGCGACTCGGTGGTGTCCAGCAGGGAGGAGTAGCTGTTCTCCGCGAAGATCCGCAGGGACGGGGCGGCGGGCCCGCCGAGATCGGCGACCGAGGCGAGGAAGGCGGCCCGGGGGTCGTACGCCGCCGGGTTCCAGGCGTAGTCGGCGGAGGTGAACAGGGCGAGCTTGCTGGCCTCCGCCTGGACCATCGGATTGGCGGTGATGCCGGTGACGGCCTCGGCCACGCCCGCTTCCCGCCCGGTGTACGGACCGAGCAGCAGGCGGCTGGTGGCATAGTCGTTGACGGGGTAGTTGTCCCAGACCAGGATCGGATGCCCGAACAACTCCCGTGCCCGGCGGGCCTGTTCGGCGCTGATGGTCGGCGCGATGACACCGACGCCGGTCCACTCCACGACCACCGACGGGTCCAACCGCTCCCGCAGCGCGGTCTTGTAGGGCGAGTCGGCGAGATCGGAGTACTCGGTCGGGACCATCTCCAGCGGCGGTATGTCGGCGTGCGCGTCGACGAAGTCCTCGACCACGTCGTTCAGCAGCGAAGCCTGCGCCCTGCCCGCCGCACCGCCCCCGGTGCCGAACTCCCGCTCGTCCTCGGGGCAGTTCCAGGCCGTGTAGCTGATGTCGTCCAGCGGAACCGCGAACGAGCGCACCCCGATCGCGTACAGCGACTCGAACTTGGCCACCAGCGCCTTCACATCGGCCGCCGACGAGTAACAGACCGAGAGACCGGGGGAGAGCGCGTAGGTGAACCGCACGTGGTTCTCGGCGGCACGGTCGACGAGTTGCTTCAGCTGCGCGAGCCGGTCGGCGGGGTACTCGTCGCGCCAGTTCGCCCGCAGATACGGGTCGTCCTTGGGGGAGTACACGTACACGTTCTGCTTCGTACGCCCGTAGAAGTCCAGCTGGGACAGCCGGTCCCGCTGCGACCAGGGTGCGCCGTAGAAGCCCTCGACCACACCGCGCAGTGCGGTGGCCGGCCAGTCCCGGACGGTGGTGGCGGGCATGCTCCGGCGGCTGAGCAGCTGCCGGAAGGTCTGCGCCGCGTAGTACGTGCCTGTCGCATCCACGCCGGACAGCGCGACCTTGCCCCGGCCCGCGGCGAGCGCGTACCCACCGGACGGCAGCCCGGCGGGCGAGTCGGCCCCGAGCCGGGCCAGCACCCCGGCTGTCGCGCGGTTTTCGGACGGACCGCCGATGTAGACGGTCAGCGCGGCGGCCGGTACCCGCTCGCCCGCCGTGACGACCCGGACGGTACGGGCCCCGGCGCCGCGCAACACCCGCTCGACGAGCCTGCGCGCGGCCGGATCGGTGTCACGCCCGACGACCTCCACGACCCGCTCGGGGACCGGTTGGGAACCATGCGCCGGCCGCATCTGCTGCGGTGTCGGCCAGACGCGGGGGGTGGCGGCCGGGGCGGCGCGCTCCGCCACGGCCATGGCGGGGGCCGGGACGGTACCCAGCGCGCAGAGAGTCAGGACAGCGACGACGAGACCGGGCAACCGCTTGACGGCCGGTCTCCGGCTCCAGTTTCGGCTCACTATTTTATCCATCCGGCGAAATAGTGGTGGATGGATTCACCGGCGGCAAGACCGCGGCGGCTGTGTTTACGTGCCTGGAACCCGGTCGTCTACGAGCCCGTGCCGCGGCAGGCCCGCCTCGAACTCGCCGTCGACGACCTCGACTTCGCGGTCATGACCTCGGCGAGACTGAGGCCCCGCTGCCGGAACAGGGCGGCACCGAGCCGGAGTTCGCACCGGGCGCCGCCGGGCCGGAGTTCCGATCGGGCGGCGACAGTTGGCGCGTCTGCACCGGCCCGGCCGGGCGCCCTTCTGCCTGACCAGGGGCTGAGGTTCATTCAGGAGACCGCCGGCCCCGACGCCTCCATGAGGACCTCCCCGGCCGCCGTTCGGACGTACAGCACCGACCGCCCGGCCCGCCGTCGCTCCACCAGTCCCGCGTCCAGCAGCACCCGCAGATGTCGGCCCACCGACCCCAGCCCCTGCCCGGTCACGGCGACCAACTGGGTTGTGCTCATGGGAGTTTCGAGCAGCGCCAGCAGTCCGGCCCGCGCGGCCCCGATGAGCGCCCCGAGCCCGGCCGGGACGGGACGCTTGCGGTGATCCTCGGCGAGCACCCCGAGACACGGATAGACGACGGCGTACCGCTCCTGCCCCTCCCACGACACCCAACCGGCCCCCGCCGTCACCGGCATGAACAGCAACTCGGCCCCGGCGGCGACCTCCCGTGGCGGATACGCGTGCAGGTTGACCTGGAACCGGTTCTCCCCGAGCCACCGCGTCCACGGCCGCAGCTCGTCCAGCAGGGCCGCCCAGCCGCCCTGGCCCACCCGCGCGGTCCGCGCGACCATATCGGCCTCCAGGACCCGCCGTCGCCGCTCCCAGTACGGCCGTACGGTCTCCTCCCAGACGTACGTCAGCAGCACGGTCGCCCGCTCGGGCAGGTCGTCCCGCTCCAGGGCGGCGGGCAGCGGACCCCGGGCGCACACGCGGAGGTTGGCCCGCGCCTCCTCGGCCGTGGCCGCCCGCACTCGGGCCACGGTCTCCTCGAAGCTCTCCCCGACGCACGAGGTGGGGCAGAAGAAGTCGGCGATCCAGGACGTGCCGATGGCCACCTGGACGAGCTGCGCGGCCACCGGGTCGGCCGCGAGGTGCGCGCGGTAGCCGGGCAGGTGCGTGCGCAGCCAGGCCTCCTCGCCCGGATGGGCGCCGGTCCCCGCGTGCAGCAGTCTCAGGCTCGCGAAGGTCTCGGCGAACGGCGAGAGCACGAACCGGCTGCGGGCGAGGGTGTCCGTGCCGATCTGCCACAAGCCCACGCGTACGACCTTTCGTGCCGGCTGTCGGCCTTCCGGCTGTCGGCCTTTCGTGTGTCGGCGAAACAATATCCACTGCCCCCGGACCGCTCAGAGACTTCGCGCATGCGCAGCTACCGCTCCCTTTTCCGCACGCCGGAGTTCACCCCGTTCCTGCTCTCCTTCGCCGCTTTCGCCGCGGCCCAGACGATCGGCGGCCTGGCCCTCGGCACGCTGGTCTTCCGGGCCACCGGCTCCCCGTTCCTGTCGGCGCTGAGCATGTTCGCCCCGCAGCTGGCGCAGTTGCTGGGGGCCACGTTCCTGCTCTCGGGCGCCGACCGCCTGCCCCCGCGCGCGGTCCTGTGCGTCCTCGCCCTCGCCTTCGCGGCCGGCACGGCGGTACTGGCGCTGCCCGGCCTGCCGCTCTGGGCGGTCTTCGTCGTCCTGCTCCTCCAGGGCCTGGTCGCGTCGCTGGGCGGCGGAGTGCGCGGAGGACTCCTGAACGAGATCCTGCCCAAGGACGGCTATGTGCTGGGCCGTTCGGTGTTCAACATGCTCTGGGGCCTGACGCAGATGGCCGGTTTCGCGATGGGCGGCGCACTGCTGCTGCTCCTCTCCCCACGGACCTGCCTGCTCCTCGCGGCGGCGCTGTACGTGCTGTCGGCCCTCGCCACCCGCCTCGGCCTCACGGCCCGCCCGCCGCGCTCCGCGGGCCGCCCGTCCGTCTCGGCGACCTGGCGCACCAACGCCCTCCTGTGGTCCTCCCGCTCCCGCCGCCTGACGTACCTGGGCCTGTGGGTCCCCAACGGCCTGGTGGTCGGCGGCGATTCGCTCTACGTCTCGTACGCCCCCGAAGCCGCCGGCATGCTGTACGCGTTCGGGGCGCTGGGCATGTTCGTGGGCGACCTGGCGGTGGGCCGCCTGATACCTCCCGCACTGCGCCCCCGCCTCGCGACCCCGCTGCGCCTGCTGCTGGCGGTGCCCTACCTGTTCTTCGTCCTGCGGCCGGGAGCGGCGCTGTCGGCCGTGGCCGTCACCGTCGCCTCCGTAGGCTTCGCCGCGAGCCTGGTCCTCCAGGAACGCCTGATGTCCCTCACCCCCGACGACCTCGCGGGCCAGGCCCTCGGCCTGCACGCCACCGGCATGGCCGCCTGCCAGGGCATCGGCGCCGCCCTCGCGGGCGCCTTGGCCCAACTGACCTCCCCGGCCACGGCGGTGAGCCTGATGGCGGCCGCATCGGTCACTGTGACGCTGACCCTCGCGGCGATGGGCAGGCGCCCGGGCGGACACCTGGGCGGACACGAGGAACGGTTGTCCCCGGCAGAGCGGCCTCGGTCGAGCCAGGTGTATCCAGAGAGGTAGAGAGGTAGGGGGAGATCCACCTCTGGAGTGATGCGGCCTCAGCCCGGGTTCGGGAAGGCTGCTGCATGCCAGGACCAGCAAGAAGAGGAAAGGAAGAGGAAAGGCTGCATGGAAGCGATCAAGGAGCCCGACTGGAACACCGTGGGAGTCCTGGGGGCTGCCCGCGGCGGCGCGCTGGGAACCGACGAGAAAGCCATCGGCACCGAGCACCTGCTTGCCGGCATCGCCACGGCCAAGGGCGCCGCGCGCGAAGCACTCGCGGCCGAAGGGGTGACCAAGATCGCGCTGACGGCGGTGTTACGGGACAAGAAAGGCCGGGCCGACGCGTGGAGCGGTGCCGACGACGCCGAGGGAAGCGCCGCCGCGCAGGACGTGATGGGCGAACACGGTGACAAGCGCGACCGCTTCACGGGTGCCGCGGCCAGGGCGTTGACCACGGCGATGGAACAGGCACAGCGGGAGGGCGCAGCGAAGTTCGGCGCCGTTCACCTGCTGCGAGCGCTTCTGGCGGAGGAGGACAACCGCGCGGTGGAGCTGCTGAGCGCGTGCGGCGTCTCACCACAGTCCGTACGAGACCGCCTGGACGGCGGTGACGGTGACGATGGCGGCGGCACCGCGGGCCGGGACGACGACCTCGACCCCTTGCTGCACGCCACCCGCGACGTCCTTCTCGGCCGCGGCCGCGGCCACTATCGTCACCTCCCCTTCTGGAAGCGGTGGCTGGTCAAAAACGCCGGGATCAACTTGGCGTCGAAGCCCGCCTGGTGGGTCCAAATGGAGACCTACGACCAGGCCCGCCGCCTCGGCAACCGCACGGTGGGCACCGAACACATCCTCCTGGCAATCCTGGCCACCCACGAGGTCGCACTCCGGTATCCACACCTGGCGGCGGAGAACGCCCCCGCTCCCGACACCCGGTACGCGGGCGGTGAGCGGCTGGCCCGGCTGGGCATCGACTATGCCTCGGTCCACAGCGCGTTGACCGGTGACCGGGTCCAGCTGACGGCTGACGCCCGGCCTGTTGAGCGGTACCTCGATGTGGTGGCGGGGCCGAGGGCGGGGAGGTTGGCTGACGCCGACTCGCTCTCCGACTCGGGCACCGGCTCCGACACCGCCGTCGGCAGCGACAGCGAACCGGTGGCCGACCCGGGCACCGGTCCCCTGGTCGAGATCCTCCTGAGGGAGAAGACCCGGGCGCGGCAACTGGTGGACGCGCTGACTGCCAACCCGGGCGACTGACAGGGCATTTGGGCACTTGACTGGGCCGATCACTGAGGGGCTGATCGGCCGTGCCCGCCGACTTCGGGCGGCTTCCGTGTTCGGAACGGCAGGTGCTGGTCGGGGTGGCCACATCTGGATCTGGTGCGCTTGTGGTGGGTTCGTCGCCCAAACGCGGGAGGCCTACAGCTCAACACGTGTCTCGACGTCACCCCGCCGGAGAAGGACGTGTGCCGGCCGGAACGGCAGACTGCGCAGAGTCGGCTCCAGGACCTTGAACAGAGCATCGGCATCGGGTCCGTAGGCGTACACGACGGCTTCGCCTTCTCCGAACTCGTTCCCGTCGACCTCCCCGACGCCTGCCCTCTCGGTCGCTGCCTCCATCGCCTGTTCAGCTTCGTAGATCTGCTCGCGCTGGTCGCCATCGCCGAAACCGTCACCGGCAAGCCGGAAGTGCGCGATGACGGCATGCTCCTCATCCCCGCAGTCAGGGGCAATGGGTGTCTCCACGCCGGACACCCTCTCATCGAGGTCTGACACTCTCACCGCTGCGCTCGACCCGGATCCGCCCCACCAACACGATTTCCAACTGTGATGGGGTGATGGGCTGGGTGCGGGGGCATTCAACTGGGTTCATTGGCGGCTAGTCTTGGGAGCGACTTCCCGCCTCGATCCCGCCTGAACGGCCGTGAACGGCTTTGAATTAGACGGAAACTGAGACGGTTGGCGGAGGGCAGTATGGGGGCCCGGCCGTCCGGCCACGATCGGTTGAGCGCTACATGACGGGAGCTTCACAGTGCTTGCACGGTCGATACCTCTCAGCCCGTGCATCGCCCAGGAGCATCCAACTGGCCTCAACTAGGTGTCGTCCGTCGCCGATCATGAGGCCGCAGTGCTCGTTGCCGTGGAAGATTTCACGGCTTCCGGTAGCGCTGTCGCGCACCAGTATCGCTGGCTCCCTGGAGCGGTCGATACCTTCGTCTGCATAGCACTTCTGCATGTACTCAGCGTCGCGCTGGCCAGACGCACTGGTATACGGCGGTTCTCTTCCCCGCGTGCGGATCCTCCAATTGATCCTGCTACTCCACCGTTTGGTTAGACATGCGTACCGCAAGCTGTCATATCGGCCGCCCGATTCGACGAAAATCAGTAGATCGACCCTTAGCTGTGCTAGGTGGATCGGCGCATCCGCTAAACCGGGGCACCGAGTACTGCGGCTGCCCGCCGGCGTCCCAGCACTGCCGACGCCACCTCGTCCTGGGGGCACCGCTTTAGGAGAGCGGTTGGAGGATCATGTCGATGACCTGGGGATTCGATGTCTGGTGAGGCGGCTGGCAACTCGACCGTAAGACTCCCTCGTTGACCGTGGATGACCCCAGCATCTGGAAGGATGCGACACGAGCCGGACTTTTCAAAAGACTGCTATACCACCATGCCAGTTTCAGGCCTCATGAAGAATAGTACCGAGTTTCTCTTCCCAATGTCCCGAAGATGACTTTGTCTCAGAGGATGATGAGTCGTCGCCGAGAGGAATTGCGAAGTTGCAATAGTAGGAAATAATCTGCGCGGCTCGCGCAAAATCCTTTGCAAAGTTCCCATTTGCGGGTCTTTTGAATTCACGCAGCAGGAATTCCTGTAGGTCATCGTTGATTGGCAAGGAAATCGATCCCTTTTGCTTGGCAATAGGGAGCCTCCAAATGCACCATACTGCCGTCCTCTTGAAGTCCTCGTTTTCGCTGCCGCGCCATATTTCGAGGCATTCCCTCAAAAGTCCCTGCAGCTCATCGTCTGACCATGAAACTTGATCACCCATCCAGGCGAGAGCCCAGTAGGACATGGTCGCAATTTTCGGACCGTTATCGAAGCGCTTCATTGCAGACAAAATGAGTGCTTTGTATTCGGCAAATGTCTCAAGAGGAGGGATTTTTTCTTCGGGCACAACTTCGGGGAGTTCGTCAGCATTCTTACCTTCCGGACGCTCTTCATGCTGAACCCGAGAGTATGAAAGCAACATAACGCATGCGAGGCCGGTGACAGTTTCTCTGTCCGAGTCCGATCGAAGAAGAAGGTGTACCTCCTCTGTGAAGTCTGGATTTTCGAGTACCGTCAACCCTGCTAGGCTCGCGATTGCCGATGCGTAATCGATCACATTGTTTTTCTGTGCGGAATATCCAGCCCAAGCCACATCTGGAATTTCTGGCGAGAAGCGTGACTCATGAATCGCTGCGACCAGGGAAGCATCATTCATGTTTGTGTGCCGAATTAGGCAATCGATTGCCTTGCGAACCTGCTCCGGCGAGATTTGCACTTCATCAACAAGGCATTGGAGCAAGGTTTCACTTACGAGAGAACTCCTTCGCTCCCGTTCTTCAGTATCGATTGACGTGCGAGTTTCAATCGACTCAAGATCTTCGATGAGAACTTCAATCATTCGCTTCGCACCACGGCTACCCGCCAAGGCTGTGGCCAACGGAATTACCTCCGACCACGACTCGTCGTCCAAGTGCGGAGAAAGGATTTCAGTGTAGTCCTCTGTTTCCTCGCGCCTCGGGTTCCAAGACTCCACGCATGCCCGAGCGGCTAGATATTCTTGAAAGGTTAGATGTTTGAATTCGTATAGCGGCCTCAGGTGTCCGTCTTCGATAACATGTCCACTCTGCACGAGAAGACTACTGCGGTCTTCCACCCGCTCAATCAGCTCAGTTGCTGACATCCGGGCGTACCCAAGAACTTCCGGCATTTTAGCGCGAGACTGCTCAAAGAGGTCTCTCAATCCCTTGGCGCTAATGCTTTGCCGATTTGAGGTAATCATTGAGAATGCCGCATAAGCGAGCTGGGGAAGCGCTTCGTCTTGGTCGATGGGTGTGTGCCCTTCAGTATTCCAAGTCATCAGCAGGACTTCGATCGCCTTGTCATATAGAACACTTCTCTTTGGTGGAAGCTCTCCCAGCCATCGTTGAACAAGAAGTAGGGTAGTTAGAAGGAGGGGGTTGATAGCCAAGTCGCGAACTCTTGGCTGGCTAACAATTGACTGTGCAATCTTGTTCGCAGATTCTGTCGTTCCTCCAACAACTTCATGTTGCCACGCTCGACAAAGTGTAAAAATATCCTGCACTGAGAGATCTGCGATTCGAAAAAGGGAACATACAGAGGACATGGCGCCCGAGACAGCCCTGAATCCTGCTTCTCGACAAGTAATAATGACACGCACGGCAGGGTAGGTTCCGATGAAGGTGCGCAGCTGCGCTGCAAAGGCTGCTCGATCTCCCGGGTCGCTAATCTCATCCAATCCGTCGACGAGTAGTAGCGCGTCACCCTGCTTGAGTTCCTCAGAAACACGGCGGGAAAACGCTTCCCTGAGGTGTGGTAGTTCAGCGAAACGAGGCAGGTCCTGAATGAGCTCCGTAACAGGTTTCCTGACTTGACTTCCCAACTGTCGGCATCGGATGAATAGTGGAAACCAGTCAGTTGCAGGCAGCTCATCTCCGACTTCGCCACGACGTTCAGCAACTGCGTATGCGACTGCCAGGCGTTTGAGGAGCGTGGTCTTCCCGGCACCAGGTGCTCCAAGGATGGCAACATGCTTGTGAGAATTAAGTACCTCACTTACTGTAATTCTGGGAGTGTTGGATTTGGCCGAAGGGAGGGCAGTGCCCTTTTCGTCTTCATTCTTTTCGCTCTTGGACACAGCGGATAGATGGAGGGGAACATAGATGGATTCGAGTCGAATTGTCTTGCTTCCAACCTCCTGGTCAGCAGGAAGACCCTCAAGAGTGATCCCTCCACACTCGCGTTCGAGGTAGTCAAAATAGGAGGAGGTTGCTTGATCTTGCTTCGGCTTAGAGTCTGGAACGTCGGCTGGCGCTACATACTGCAGGCCGCTGAAAATTTTGGCGGATTCTGCGTCTGATTCGGAAATTGCAGTAACTAGGTCTGCGTCTAGTCCGTAGCCGTCAGCGTGGATCAACGTGAAAAATGCATAGCGGCCTCCGACTTTGAAGTAGAAGGCCCAGATCCATCCGATCTCATGGATCGCAAGAGAGCAGCGCTGGCCTAGAATCGCCCGCTCGGGGAGGTTTTCGCACCGCGAAGCAACGGAAGCCGCCTGCTCGCGGCTGACAATGACGCGCCCTCGTACCAACTCCTCTACAATCTTGGGGGCATCAAGCAGGATTAGACGATTCCCTGCCTCTTCCTCTTGTTCGAGCGCGGTGGCTGTGTAGCCACCAAGCGAGACAAAATACGGGGCCAATTCCACGGCGCCGTTTCTAGCGCGTTCAACCTGAACCGCTCCAGCAAACTTGTTTGCGTCACTCCCTCCTATTGGCCCCTTGGTTGCCTTGCATTCGGCAATTAGTGAGCGTGTCTCGGTTCGATGCTTTCCCTTGATATCGATTTCTCTTCCAGCTTTTTGGATATTCAGTGAAAAATCTTCATATCCGAGAGCGTGAAACACGTCTTGGACTGCCCTGCCGAAGAGGTCTCCTTTCTTGTTATTGTCGGACTCCAAGATGCATACCTTCACACGTTCCTGACGGTCTGACATGCGAGCTCCTGCATGCTCAAGGTGGGGGAGTGTCCGGTCAGTTTGCCGGACGCAAGCGGCCCTTGTACGGCAGACACAGAAGAAGCAGCTTTAAGGGTGCAAGGTGGGTGCGCGGAGCGGTTTGGCAGGTAGTCTGCCTGGTCCGGGGTCGAGCGTGATCCAGAGGGTCGTACGCTGTCTGGCAACGTGGGCAGGTTTGGACCTGCCCATAATGCGAATAGGTGGCCCCCTGGCCGTGCTCGACGTCGGACCCGGGAGGCAGGTGGCCGAGGCTGTGGAGTCGACCGCCCCAGCCACGACGAGACCCTGCAACGGCAAGCGGCTAACTGTTGTGCGCGCGGCACGGGCGCTGGCCGGGCTGGAGCGGGGCGGAGACAGGAGCACAGGCCCGGCCGGCGCCCGCGCCACGCGCGCTGGACGAAGCGAACCGCCTTGAGCCCGTAGAGAAAGTTGTTACTCAGGTTTCGCTGGGATGTGCCACAACGGTGCCGTGTACTGCTTGGGGCGGCTGCTGATGAGGAGTTGCCGTAGCTCCTCCCTCTGGGAGCCGTTGTGGTTCAGGGCCTCGGTGAGGTGGCGGAAGGTCGTGTGGGTGACTCCGTGGCTGCGGGCTTCGTTCTCGAACTGGTCGAGTTGGGCCAAGACCGTCTGTGGTAGCAAGTCCGAGGGCGGCTGGTCTTTGAGCCATGCGGCTTTGTTGCGCTCATAGTCGATTTCCGAGTAGCCGCAGACTTCCCGGCTGTGTGCCTCGACCTCGTCCAGCGTCTCGGTCGCCATGATGGCGCGGGCCAGCTGGTTGCGGCTGACGGCGTCGTCCAGGTCGACCTCGTGGACGGTGGGGCCTTCGTCCGTGAGTGCGACGGGCAGTCCGGCGTCTCGGACTTCGCAGGTGCCGCGTACGCCTCGGGCTGTGGCTGCGAGCATGCCGGTGGCTTCGGACGGGTGCCACTCCAGGACCGAGCTGATCGGCTCGACGTCCTTCGCCGTGAAGGTGTGGACGAGGGAGCCGAGCGTGCCGCGCAAGTCGTCGAGCGGTAGTTCGCCGTCCAGGCCGGGGCCCGCGACCAGTAGCCGGATGGGCGCGTTCACCTGGCAGCACGCGGCGAGCGTGAGGGCGTCGGCAAGCGGGCTCTTCAGCGTCGGCTCGTCGCCGCGGGCGAGGATGTCGCCGCCCACGTCGAGCAGATCGATTGACTCCGGCGACAAGTGGTCGATCAGCTCTTCGAGTTGGCGTGTGATGCCCTCGGCGCCATGGTGCGGGTCGATCAGCGCGAACGTGTGCGGGAGCTCTGCCGCAAGTCGGGGGAGTGTGGAGCCCGCTGGAGTGATCGGGCGGGCGTCCGCCGGCACTGTCCAGACTGCGGGGGTGAGCTGTTCGAGGCCGGTGAAGTTTTCCGGTCCCCGCGGTCCCGGTACCGGGTCGATCAGGAGGCGGTCCCACGCGTACGTGAGGATCACCGCCTGGTCCTCGTCGCCGTAGAGGGCGGTGTGAAGCATGGAGCCGGCGACTGCGTCGCCCCCTCCTCCTGCTGCGACGATCAACCGCTTCATGCGGCCAGCGTACGGGGCGGAGCGTTGACCGCTCACTCTATAGTGGCTAGAGGCCATAGCCACTTGGACGAGGAGGGTGGATGCCTCAGATTGAGGAGGCTCAGCCGAAGTATCTCCAGATCGCGCACTACATCCGCGATCAGATCCTTCGGGGAGACCTGCGGCCGGGGGACGAGGTGCCCTCGGAACGGCAGTTGGCGGCGGACTGGAAGGTGTCCCGGCCCACGGCCGCCCGGTCGTTGGAGGCATTGAGTCATCAGGGCCTGGTCGAGAAGCGGCAGGGCTCGGGTACGTACGTGCGCAGCCTTGAAGTCAATCGGCGGGCGCGGGAGTTGTATGGGCGGGCGCGGCAGACCGGGAAGATCTATACGCCCGGTGAGTACGCGGTGATCACCTCGGCCGGTTGGCTGCAGGCACCCGATCATGTTGCTGAGGCGTTGGGGCTGGTCAAGGACCGTCAGGCCGCGCACCGGCGGCGGGTGACCAACAGCCAGGACGGGCCGATCACGCTATCTACCTCCTGGTTCGCTCCGGATGTTGCCCAGCGTGCGCCCAAGCTCCTGGACCCGGCGCGGATCCAGGAGGGGACGCTCATGTACGTCGAGAAGATGACGGGGCGGCAAGGTAGCTATGCCGAAGACCGCATGTGCGCGCGTGACGCTACGGACGAGGAAGCGGCGGATCTCCAACTGGAGGGTGGAGCTGCGGTGCTGGTCGTTCATCATGTCGTCTTCGACCTTCAGGACCGGCCGTTGGAGTTCGCCGAAGCCACCTATCCCCCGCATCGTTGGGCCTTCGAGCAGGGCTACCCGCTCACCTGATCGGTGTCGGTTGTGCCGAATCGCTTGCATCCCTCAAGTGGCTAACGCCACTATCCAGCAAGTGGCTAAGGCCACTTGAGTGGGAGGGGCGCGAAGTGACGAGTCAGCGGTCAGACAAGGGCGTGCGGTCAGCTTGCCGGGATGCCGGGTCGCGGTTGGAGACGCGACAGCTCCCGTACGGCTCTGGCGCTTGCCCCGGCCAACGGCCGCGTTCGTGCCGCATCGAAACGGCGCTGCCTGAACTGTGGCGGCAGCGGCAAGGAGTGAGCGCGGATGGATGACACCACCGATGGCCGCGACGGCTTTGGTACCGCACGGCTCGGGGCGATGATCCTGCATCCGGCGCCGGAGTCCGTCCCTCGGGCCCGGCGATGGTTTCGGAAGTTCATCGCTCCGTACAGCCCGGCCTGCTCGATCGACGAGTGCACGTTGATGGTCTCCGAGCTGGTCACCAACGCCATTCTCTACGGGCGGGCGGATGAACCCTGGTTGGTGCGCGTCGAGTGGTACCGGGTGGAGACGTCGCTGCGGATCGAGGTGCACAATCCGGGGTTCCCGGCGAACGTACGGATGCGGCGCCCAGAGGCCAGCGACGCGCACGGGCGTGGGCTGCTCCTGGTCGACTCCATCGCCCACTCCTGGCACTCCGGACCCAGCCGATTCGGCGGGACCGTGGTCTCCGTTGTGGTGGCTGACGCCTGGCCGTCCAATGAGGGCTTCGGGCCGCTTCTGCTGTGATGTTCGCTTTCCACCAGGTGAGCCGAGACAGGGATGCTCGCGGGTCTCCAGGAAGTGATGGAGTCTGAGCTGTTGAGGTGGCGCGGGTAGTGAAGCAGACGTTGAACTGCCGGCGTGCCTGGCCGTTCATGGCGGCATTCAGTACGCGATCCGCCTCGCCGAGGCGTGAGAGGAGTGCGACGGTGGCAGACGACCTGTCCGCGGTGGCGAGGTTCCTGTACGAGGCCGGGACGCTGAAGCAGACCAAGCGCACGGGCTGATGGATGGCCGGCGTACGCGACCCCGAGTCGGTGGCGGAGCACTCCTGGCGCACCGCTCTCATCGCGACGGTCATCGCGAAGCTCGAAGGGGCCGACCCTGCGCGGGCCGCGTTCCTCGCGGTGTGGCACGACTCGCAGGAGACCCGTACCGGTGATGTGAACCACCTCGGGAAGAAGTACGCGACTGGTGCTGATCCCGAGGCGGTCACGGCTGACCAGGTGTCGGGCATGCCCGAGGTGCTGGCTTCTGCCGTGAAGGAGATCGTTGCGGAGTATGAGGCGAAGGAGTCCCCGGAGGCGGTCTGCGCACGGGACGCCGACAAGCTGGAGTGCATGATCCAGGGCATCGAGTACAAGGCCCAGGGCTATGAGAACGCTCAGCGGTGGATCGACAACAGCCGCGGGCGCCTCATCACCAAGTCCGCGAACGAGCTTGCGGACGCGGTGTTGGAGACGGGATCTCTGGACTGGCTGCGTGCAGCACTGGGGGAGCAGAAGCAGGGGTGAGCAGTTGCGATCGGGTCCCGAGTGGCGGGAGGCCGTTGGACGATCTCCTCTGCCGGACACCAGTTGCTAAAAGCGTGAGCACTTTCCCCGAAAGTTCTCACGCTTTTTGTGGAGGGGGTGGCTGGATTGCGGGCCACAGACCGCATTCGCAACAGGTCTGGCGGTTCGGGCCACGGTCCCACTGGCCTTCGGTGATCTTCTTCGTCTCTTGCCGGATGATGTCCGGCGCCCCGCACGCGATGTGCACCGGCATCGTCCCTCAAGCACGTCCTCGAAGAGGGCACGGTTCCGGGAAGCGGGGATGTAGTAGTGGGCAGTGCACTGCCCACTAGCCAGCCTTCGGCCCGGTTTTGGAGCCGTTCAGCTGTGCGTCGGTGATCTGGTCGCCGGTCGCGGCGTCGATCGCGATGTCCTTGGGGCCGCTGCCGACCAGCCAGACCGGTCGCCATGCGCCGTTGACCTGCTGTGCGAGGAGCACTGCTGATTCCGTTGGCAGCCCGGTCAACCGGCCGGCGATGTCCTTGGCTCGCGACTCGTCGATGGTGGCCGGCGGGAGTGCCGGGTCCTCGACGCTCGTGGCCGTGAATCCGATGACCCGGGCCTTGGTGGTGATGGTGAGGTCGAGACGCATGGGCATCATCACGCCGCCGGTGTAGCGCCGGTAGATCACCGTATAGGCGCGGGTTGCGCCGTCGCCGATGGAGTGGATCTTCTGCTGGCTTCCGGCCATGTTCTTCGGGAACCAGGTGCGGGCGAACTTGTCTGCGGCCGCTGCGACTTGTTTCTTGTTGAGGGTGCCCTCGTCGCCGCGGGTGTTCGACGACCAGGCGGTCGCCAGATCCTTCTGTGGCCACCAGCCCGAGATGCTGCCCCGGTTGGTCTCCGCGGTGATCTTCAGGCGGGTGCCGTCCTTCTGGGTGGCGGTCCCCTTCATCTGGGTGTCGTTGCCGTAGATGCCCTTGGCCATCGTCGTGATCCACTCGTCCGCCTGGACGGCAGAGTCGGTGAGGGCGCTTCGCTGCTCGTCCCGCGCGACGATGTCGACCGAGTCGATCCGGGTATGGAAGATCCCGCCCAGCACCGCGATGCCTAGGCCGGCGAGTGAGAGCCCCCACAGCGCGTCGCGCAGAGGTCGGTGCGGCGGCTGCTTGCGCTGATACAGCCAGAGGGCTGCTGCGAGGGAGCCCAGTACGGTTCCGGTCGCGTTGGCCGCGATGTCGCTCACGCTGCAGGACCGGCCAAGACTTGCAACGGACTGGATGATTTCGACGCCGGCGCTAAGGCAGGCGAAGGAGGCCACGACGGTCACCGGCCGCCGGAAGAGCAGGACGGCCAAGAACGCGCCCGGAGCGAAGAGGGCGATGTTGAGCAAGGAGCTTGCCGAGGTGAACAAGTGGGCGGGCAGCCCGGTGTCACACTGCCCCGACTCCAGGCCGGCGTCGCCCGGTAGGAGCGTCACCGCCACGATCCCGGCCAGATAGACCGCGAGCGCGGCCCTCAGAGGCCACGGCTTGCTCCTGGCCTTGGCCACGAGCACCGTCGGGACGGCGGCCAGGGCGGCAAGGATCACGAAGAACGCGATCAAGCCCGGTACGGCGGAAATGGACGCTTCAATCACAAGGTGGCCTTCGGAGCAGGCGGCCGGGGCGCTGGTCATGCGCCCCGGCCGCCGCGGAAATGGACTAGCAGACCCCGATATTGGGGGTGTAGTAGTTGCCGGTGCTGGCCTTCATGTAACCAGCGACCGAGCAGTCGCTCGCGTCGGACTTCCTCAGCCCGCCCCAGCTGTGCGACAGCGTCTGGCCTGAAGAGATCGACTTCTGGGTGTCCAGGTAGAGCCCGTTTCCGGTGGCCAGGGCGAGCTGGATCGTGACCTTGCTTCCGCCGGTCTTCTTGTACTTGGTTGATGAGTAGTACAAGGAACAGTTGCCGCTCACCAGGCAGCCGTCATCTGCGTTGATGGTCAGGACACCGTTCGACAGCTGCGTGCTCTTGGACCCATAAGCAAACGCGCTCGTCCCTGCCATGACGAGCGCGCTCGTCATGGCCACGACGGCCAGCGTCTTCTTCAGCTTCAGCATGGGCTTCCCCCTATATTTCGCGTGAAAGATCAACAACGAGCTGGAATCTACAGGGATGGAGTTGACAAAGTCACGTCATATCTCCCTTGGCTTGAACCCGTCCCTAAAGGGTGGCTCGTTCCGGAAGATGGTCTTCCGATCCGGTCTCGTCAGCTGACACCAGAGCGAACGCTGACCGATGCGGTACCGACTCCCCATCTCGCCGGCCGCACCCGCTTCGGAGCGATGGTCGCCGTCCAGGACACCCGCGACATCCCCGAGGAGTACGCCCGTGCGGTGAGTACGAAGGAGCCGTCCCGGCTGATCACGCAGAGGGCCCGCCCTTGATGCAGCCGGTCCTGAGAGATACGCGGCACCGGCTCATCCGGCCCCCGTCGCCCTACTGGTATCCACGGCGGCACGGTGACCCGCCCGGCGCGTGCCCGGCCTGATCGGATGCTGAGCTCCGCTCCGGACCCGTCACAACCGAATGACCACCAGCGCCGTATCGTCGTCCGGCCCCCGTCGTGGGGACGGGACCAGGTCCGTCAGTATCGCGTCGGCCAAGGGCTCGGGGGCGAGGGCGTGGTGGTGTTTGAGGCTGTTGGTGAGGCGGTTGAGGCCTGTGTCGATGTCCTCGTCTCGGCGTTCGATCAGGCCGTCGGTGTAGAGGATGAGGGTGGCGCCGGGGGTGTAGGGCGCGGTGGCCTCGGTGCGGGGGAGGGTGTCGTCGCATGCTCCGAGGGGTGGGTCGGTGACCGAGTCGAGGATCTCGACCGTTCCGTCGGCGTGGGCCAGGAGCGGGGGCGGGTGGCCGGCGCGGCTGTACGTGATCGTGTGGTCGGTGCGGTTGATGACGGCCTGGACGGCGGTCGTGGCGAGTGCGCCCTCGACGGTGTGCGCGTGCTGGGCGAGGGTCGTGAGGGCCGCGGCCGGCCGGCCCGTGGCGCGGATCGCGGCGCTCAGGGCGCTGCGCAGCTGGCCCATGACGCCGGCCGCCTCCAGACCGTGGCCGACGACGTCGCCGACCGCGACGGCCAGCCGGTCCGCGGCCAGGTCGATCAGGTCGTACCAGTCGCCGCAGACGTTGAGGAAACTGGTCGCGGGCCGGTAGCGCACGGCGGCGAAGGAGTGCCGCGGCAGCGCGGTGCCGGGCAGCATGGCGCGTTGCAGGGTGACGGCGACCTCGTGGGTGCGGGCGTGGGCCTCGCGCAACTGCTCGTTGAGTTCCTGCAGTTCCTGGGAGCGGGTGAGGAGGTCCGCGGTCATGGCGTCCTCGTGGCTGAGCGTGGTGCCCGGCGTCGAGGCGAGGGCCCGCCGGGCGCGGACCAGGGCGGTGACCTCTTCGGTGCGGTGGACGATGAGTGACACCCGGCCCTCGGCGTCCAGGACCGGGATGTTGACCGGGCTCCAGTAACGCTCCTCGAACACGCCGGGCCGGTCCGGCACCTCGACGTCGTACTTCTGCAGAGCCATGGTGTCCCGCTCGCCGGTGGCCAGCACCCGTTCCAGCGACGTGCGCAGGGTCCGGACACCGGTGGCCTGCTTGGAAGGGCTGTCGGGAAACACGTCGAAGAGCACTCGGCCACGCAGCTCGTCCAGGCCGCGCCCGCTCACCTTCAGGAGCGCCCGGTTGGCGTCGACGATCACCAGGCCGGGCGTCAGCAGCATCACCGGACTGGGCAGGGCCTGGAAGACCTCCGCGAAGTCGATGTCGACCTCGCCACCGACCTCGACGTCGTTGCCTGTGGCCTTGTCGGTCTCGATGCCCGGGCTTGGTCTCCCGCCAGGCGCATCAATGGCGCTCATGCCCTCATGTCTACTCCGTTGCCGGGTCCCGTGCGACCCGATCCCGGGATGGCCCGGATGGCTGGGAAGGGCCGGAGGGCCGGGATGGGCCGTAGTGGTCCAGGAACATGTCGACGCCGCTGATGACGAGACGGTCCGTGAGGTCCTCGTCGATGTGCGTGCCGTAGGTGCCGAAGACCATGTGAGGGAAGACCAGCAGCGCGTACAGCTGGATGATCGCGGCCTCCAGGTCCGGGATGACCAGTCGGCCCCGGTCCGCGAGCGTGCGCAGCGCGCCGGCCACGGCGGGGTGGTGGCCCTCGGGGCCGCGCCCCTGCCAGGCCCGGCCCAGTTCCGGGAAGCGGTGCTGCTCGGCGGCGACGAGGTTGCGCAGGGCGATGACGTCCTGGTTGGTCCTGACGGCGTGCACCCAGGAGCGGGCGGCGTCGATGAGGGCCGTACGGAGGTCCTCGGCCTCGGCCAGCTTTTCGAGCGCGGCCGACGAACTGCCGGACAGGGGTTCGTCGAGCGCGCCCGCGATCACGGCGGTGAACAGGGCTTCCTTGCTGCGGAAGTGGTTGTAGACGGTCACCTTGGACACGCCCGCCGCGGCGGCGATGGCGTCCATGCCGACGCCGAAACCGTCCCGCAGGAACAGCTCGCGCGCCGCCCGAACGATGGCGCGCCGTTTCAGTTCGGCGCGGGGTCCGCTGGGGGGCTGTCTCACGCTCTCCACGCTCATGGCCCGATCCTAGCAACGAGCTGAACTGAACAGTTGAGTTCATATGAACTGCACCGTACAGTTCATATGTGTCCCGGCGACGGCCGCGAAGGGCCCGCCCTTACTCATGAGGACTTCGTCATGACGCATCCCGCACCCGATGGCGCGCAGCACGCGCCGCACCAGCACCAGCCGCCCGCCGATCCGCGCCGCTGGACCGCGCTGGCCCTCATCTGCGTGGCCCAGTTCATGCTCATCCTCGACGTCACCGTCGTGAACCTCGCACTGCCCGACATGGCCGCCGACCTCGACCTCGGCCGGGCGACGCTGACCTGGGTGGTCGCCGCGTACACCCTGTGCTTCGGCGGTCTGATGCTGCTCGGCGGCCGACTGGCCGACGCCCTCGGCGCCCGCCGTACGCTCCTCGCCGGGCTCGCGGTCTTCACCGCCGCCTCGCTGGTGACCGGCCTCGCCACCGGCGCACCCATGCTGCTCGGCGGCCGGATCGCGCAGGGCGTCGGCGCGGCCCTGCTGTCGCCAGCGGCGCTCGCCATCGTCACCACCTCCTTCCACGGCGCCGAGCGCAACAAGGCGCTCGGCGTGTGGGCGGCGATCGGCGGCTCCGGCGCGGCCGCCGGTGTCCTGATCGGCGGGGCGCTGACCGACGGCCCCGGCTGGCAGTGGGTCTTCTACGTCAACGTGCCGGTCGGCCTCGCCCTCCTCGCCGTCCTGCCCGCCTTCGTCCCGGCCCGCCCGCCGCGGCCGGCCCGGCTCGACGTGCCCGGTGCGCTGCTGGTCACCGCGGGTACCGCGTCCCTCATCTACGGCCTGGTGAAGGCGGGGGACGCGGGCTGGGGCGACACGGCCACCCTGCTGCCGATCGCCGCCGCGCTGGTGCTGTACGCGGTGTTCGCGGCGGTCGAACGGGCGGGCCGGGCCCCGCTGATGGACCTGCGGATGTTCACCCGCCGGCCGGTGCTCGCGGGCGCGTTCCTGATGCTGGTCGCCACCGCGCTGCTGATCGCGTTCTTCTTCCTGGGGTCCATGTACCTGCAGCATGTACGCGGATTCAGTCCCCTGAAGACCGGCCTGCTGTTCCTGCCGGTGGCCGTGGCGACCGGCCTCGGCGCCCACCTCGCGTCCCGGCTCGTCGGACGGATCGGCAGCCGCGCCGTCGCCGTGGGCGGCATGGCGGTCGCCGCCGCCGGATCCGTACCGCTGACACAGCTCTCCACCGACGGCAGCGTGTACGCCGGTCTGCTGCCCGGCTTCGTCGTCGCCTCGCTCGGTCTCGGCGCGGTCTTCGTGACCGCCACCACCACCGCGCTGGGCATGGTGGAACACGACGAGGCCGGCCTGGCGTCCGGAGTCGTCAACACCTTCCACGAGGTGGGCGGTTCGATCGGCGTGGCGGTCGTCTCCACGGTCGCCGCCTCGGGTATCGAGGGCGGCTCGGTCGGCGGTTTCACGGACGCCTTCACCGTCTGCGCCCTCGCGGCGGCGGTGAGCGCGGCGGTGTCCCTGGGACTCGTACCGCGCGGCAAGCCGCAACAGACGGGCGCGCCTCATGTGCACTGACGGCCGGCAGAGCTGTCAGCGCTGACAGAGCGGGCAGTGCTGACAGAGGCGGGACACGACGTCCCCCGGGTCGCGATTCGGCCATTGTGTGCCGTACCGCGACCCGGCGGACGCCGTGCTTTCCTCGACGCGCGGGATGGGAGGGGCGGGTGGGGTGGAGGGGCTGGCGGGAATCCGGTTCTGCGTCTGCCATGGGGACACGTCGCTGTGGTTCTCTGTCGGGACTTCGGCTGCGGCCCGCCACCCCAGGGCCGATGTACGTGATCTATGTACGTGATCGACGTGCATGACCGATGTACATGACCGAGGCGAACCCGGGTACGCGATGCGGCGACAGGCCCGATGTGCCCGATGCGCTCGATGTGCCAGGTCCCCGTGTGGTGAGAGAGGGGCTTCTTCCCATGCCGGCTCCGCGCACGCCGTTTCTTCCGCCGATTCCGCCGATTCCGCCCAGCCTTTCCGGCTTCGTGGGCAGACTCACCGGCGCCCTGGTGAACCCGCTCGCGAACTCCCTCGCGACCCCCCTCGCCCTCGACGACTACCTCGGCCTGATCGACCCCCTGCTCTCCGCCCGCCAACCCGCGGGACGCGTGGTCGCCGTGCGGCCGGAGTGCGCCGGGGCCGCCACGCTGGAGATACGTCCCGGGCGCGGCTGGGCGGGGCACCGGGCCGGTCAGTACCTTCCGGTCGGGGTGGAGATCGACGGCGTACGGCACTGGCGTACGTACTCGATCACCTCACCCGAATCTCTGCCTCTGCCGCTGACGATCACGGTCAAGTCGGATCCCGGCGGCCGGGTCTCCCCGCACCTCGTCCACCGGACCGGCCCCGGCACGGTGCTTCGACTGGGCCCGGCGCAGGGGGAGTTCACGCTGCCGGAGGGGAACCGGCGGATGCTGATGGTGACCGCGGGCAGCGGCATCACCCCCGTGATGGGGATGCTGCGGACCCTCGCGCGGCGGCGCGGTCGGGACGGACCATCATCCTCCGGGGGCGCCCCCGATGTCGTACTCCTGCACAGCGCCCCAGGGCCGGAAGACACCCTCTTCCGCTCCGAACTGGCCGACATGGCAGCCCGGTTGCCCTGGCTGAAGGTCGACGAGCGGCACACCCGTACCGCCGGGCGGCTCGCTCCGGCCCACCTCGATGTGCTCTGTCCCGACTGGCGTACCCGCGAGACGTGGGCCTGCGGTCCGGACGGGCTGCTCGACGCGTTGGAGGAGCACTGGGCCGCGGCCGGCATCGGCGAGCGGCTACGGGTGGAGCGCTTCCGCCCGGCCCCGCTGCTCGCGCCCGGCGCCGACGCCTCCGGCGGCCGGGTCCGCTTCGACCGCACCGGCGTCGAGGCGGATTCGGCGGCGGCCGTCCCGCTCCTCGAAACCGGCGAGGCGGCGGGCGTCCCGATGCCGTACGGGTGCCGCCGGGGCATCTGTTTCGGCTGCCTCACCCCGCTCGTCCACGGCCGCGTACGCGATCTGCGTACCGGTGAACTGCACGGTGACCCGGGCGAGTTGATCCAGACCTGCGTCAACGGCGCGGCAGGTCCGCTCGCCCTCGACCTCTAGGCCTCCTCGGGAGCCTTCATGTCCGTATCTTCCGCACCCTCCGTATCCTCCGCGCCTTCCGTAACTGCCGTACCACCGACGGAACTTGACCTGGCCGAGCGGCTCGGTGCGGAGCTCGACCGGATCCGCGCCGATGTCATCGCGAAGCGCGGGGCGGAGGACGCCCGTTACATCCACACGGTGATAGCCGTCCAGCGCGGTCTGGAGACCGGCGGCCGGGCCGCCCTCGCCGTATCCCTGTTCCCGCCCGCCTGGCTGGCGGGCACCGCGATGCTCACCGTGGCCAAGGTCCTGGAGAACATGGAGCTGGGCCACAACATCCTGCACGGCCAGTGGGACTGGATGGGCGACCCGGCCGTCCACTCCACCACCTGGGAGTGGGACTTCCTCACCCCCGCCGAGGCCTGGAAGCACACCCACAACCACCTGCACCACACGTACACCAACGTCGTCGGCCGCGACCGGGACCTCGGCTACACGGTCCTGCGCATGAGCCCGGAGCAGCCCTGGCATCCGGGCCACCTTCTCCAGCCGGTGGCCGCCGCCCTGCTCGCGCCCGTCTTCGAATGGGGCATCGCCCTCTACGACCTGGAGGCGGACGCCGTACCGTCCGGCCGCAAGAGCGTGCGGTCCTTCCTCGGCGATCTCGCGGGCCTGATCCGCAAGGGCGTGCGCCAGGCGGCCAAGGACTACGTCCTCTTCCCGCTGCTCGCCGGCCCGTCCGCGCTGCCCTGCCTGCTCGGCAACGTCACGGCGAACAGCCTGCGCAACATCTGGGCGCACACCGTGATCTTCTGTGGCCACTTCCCGGCGGACGTCCAGACCTTCGAGTACGAGGAGGAGCAGTTGGAGGGCGAGACCCGCGGTGAGTGGTATCTGCGGCAGATCCAGGGCTCGGCGAACATCGAGGGCGGTTTCCTCCTCCACGTCCTCACCGGCAACCTGAGCCACCAGATCGAACACCACGTCTTCCCCGACCTGCCCAGCAACCGCTACGCCGAGATCGCCCCCCGGGTACGCGAGGTCTGCGCCCGGCACGGGATCGGGTACGTCACCGGACCGCTGTGGCGGCAGTACGGGTCCATGTGGAGCCGCATCCTGCGCCACGCGGTGCCGGGTTCCTGACTGCGCAGGGCTCCTGCTCCTGACTGCTCCTACCGGTGGAGCTCGAACACGAGTACCCGGCGCGACACCGGCCGTTGATTTCCTCCTCGACAGACAACCACCACAGGCAACCCACACACCGCGTTTGCCACTCTCACAGTGCGTTCACAGGCTCGGCCCGGGGCGCGCGGGGATGCGTCCGACTCCGTGACCCTCGACCGGTGGGAGGGGGAGTCCGGGGTCTATCTGGACCTGGGTACGTACGTCACGGTCGACGACGCGCCGTTCGAGATCAAGGTGACCCGGAAGTCGTACAAGGACCCGGTCGTCGCCAAGCAGGTCCTCCGCAACGGGACGAGCACGCGGACGAAGACACTGCCCGCCTGGCTGGTGAAGGACTTCTCCGGTCTGCCCGGCTTCCTCAACCTGTCGATCAAGAACGCGGCCAGGGAGGAGGTGTCGACCAGCAAGGGCAACTTCTGCCCGAACAACGCCTCCGGACGGATCCGCCCGGATGCTCCGTCGACCTCGCACTATCCCGAGGGCTGCCCCACCAATCCGTTCACGCTGGGTTCGGTCTGGGGCGTCGAGAAGGGCTGGGCGTCCAACACCACCACGTTCGGCTACGACAGTCCGGTGGACCTGCCGGTGGGCGAGTACACGGCCAAGGTGTCGGTGGCCAAGAAGTACCGCGACCTGTTCGCCATCCCCGACGACCAGTCGACCATCAAGCTGACGGTCCGGCAGCTCAGCGACGGCGGCGGAGGGGGAGAGGGAGTGGCCGCGCCTCCCGGTCCGCCGCCCACCACGGCGGCGGGCACGACGTGCACTCCGCCGCGTCCTCCGCCGCCCACTACGGTCCCCGCGGCGCCGAGCGCCCACACCGCCCGCTCTGTCGCACGCGCTGGAAGACCGCGGCACGGCACACCACCTGGGTGACGGTCGCGGGCACACCGACGGCTCGCGCATCGCGCCCGCGCTGGAGCCGGCCGCCAAGCGGCCCGCCGACCGGGCCGGTGTCCCGGCCGACGTGCCCAAGCCGGACCTGCGTTCGCTGTCGGCCTGGGACATCCCGTCACCGACGGCGAGTACGGGGGACACCCCGGGCAAGGACTACCTCGCATTCAGCGCGAACGTCTGGAACGCGGGCCCCGCCCCGCTCGTCGTGGACGGCTTCCGCAGTCCCGGCGAGGATCTGATGGACGCGTACCAGTACTTCTACGACGCGGACGGCAAGCAGGTCGGGTACGCGCCCACCGGCACCACGGAGTGGGAACCGTGCAACGGCCACGAGCACTGGCACTTCACGGACTTCGCGAGCTACCGGCTGCTGAGCGCGGACCAGACGAAGGAGGTGCGCAGCGGCAAGGAGGCCTTCTGCCTGGCCAACACCGGCGCCATCGACTACACCGTGAAGAACGCCAACTGGCACCCGGACAACACCGACCTGCCGAACGGCACGTACTACATCCAGGTGATCGCCAACCCGAGAAGCGGCTCCAGGAGACGAACACCGACAGCAACGTCGCCCTGCGCAAGGTCGTCCTGGGCGGTGAGCCGGACGCCCGCACCGTGACTGTCCCGCAGCACGACCTGATCAACGCCCCGTAGGAGACCGCACAGCCCCTGGGACTGGCGCTCCCGCGCGGGCTTCAGAGGCTGCGCGCCTTTCTGTTCTGTCTGTTCTGTATCGCTGTAGAAGTTTGATCACGTGCCTCGGCGCACGGGGGCGCGTGGCGGCACGATCGTGTAATAGGGACCACCAGAACCGCATTCCACTGGAATCTCTGGAGCCCCTGGAAGCTCCGTTGCGTGAGCTCCGTCAGATTCGTTCGACGTTACCGCTGGCCAGCATGTGTGTAGACGAAAATCTGCAATCCGGGTAGTGGGATTGATTCGTGCATGGTCCCGCTGCATGCCGCTGTGGTTGGTTTTCACGGGTCTGCGGGGAATTCTGTGGCATGTGCTCCAAACCGGGTATGCGCCCCGTGTGCGGGGTCCACACGGGTGTGATGAAAACGTGTGTCTCCGTGCGCCACCCGAGCTTCGAATTTTCCGTTTTCGATCGATTGTTGGCGGGGAGGCTTGCATTGGGCGGGTATATGTGATCGCTCAGTGGGAGAGCTTTTGTCGGGGGGCGTCATGGCAAGGTTCAGGCGGGTGCGAGAGATACTCACACTGGTAGCTCTTTTTGCGGCATCCTGTAGCGGGTCGGTTGTCCTCACTATCGTGATGACAAATCTTCCCATGCTTCAGACCAGCGCCAACGGAAATGCGGGAGATGCTTTCGGTTCGGCCGCAGCGGCCTCGTCCGTGGTAGTTCTCTTCTATATAGCCAGAACTTTTCACCAGCAAGGAGAAGAGTCCAGAATGCAGCGCCAGCTGTTAGAGGCGCAGCGTCTGGAGCTTTCGATGCAGCGTGAGATAGCAGAAGGCCAGCACAAGAGTTCTCAGCAAGCTGCCGCAGCGTCATTTCGTCGACAGCATCAGAGCCTGCTTCAGATGGCGATCGGTGATCCACTTCTCATGGAGTGTTGGCCAGGATACGGCCCGGAGGTCACAGGGGATCGTCGGAGGCAATATATGTACGCCAACTTGGTGATCTCGCACCATGCTATGTGCTATGAATTAGGCTACTACACGGATGACGAGATAGAGGAAGCTCTTTATCATACCTTCGGTAGCGCGGTGACCCAAAAATTCTGGAAGGAAACGCGCTCGCGTCGAAACAGTTCCACGCCCTACGGTGGCAGCATGCGGAAATTCTATGATCTCGCTGAACTGGCCTATCTGCGGCGCGCCTCCAGTCAATAGCACGGTCCGAAGACGAATTCTTCGGACCGTGCCGATGATCAAACGGACGGTGGGACCCATCCCGCGCTGATAAGTACATCACGGGGCACTACCACGAGGTTTTCTCCGGCCCCGATGCCGGAGCCTTCCGGTAGATTTGACTGGAGTTCCACAGATGCTTCAGCGCCGATAAAGGCGATATCGCCGTTGGAAAGCGAGAAAACTGCAGGGCAGTTGGAGTCGTGAATGCATCGCTGGTCTGCGGTGTCCAGCCGCCTGACGATTCTCATGTGGTTACTGGATTTCCTTTTCTTTGAGAACAATTTGGTGGCATGTGTGCTCGGCGCGCTGGCGCGGGGCTTCGTGGAGGGGGCTGTCGGCGGCCACTAGGTCATGCGGAGCGTTGCCCTGGAGGGGCGTTGCCTGAGCGGTAAGGATAAGAGCGTCCCCTGACTGTCAAGGTGTCGCAGGCCATGATCTCTGCCCAACCACTCGGCTAGCCGACGGCAAAGGTGCGCAGGTCGTTGATTCCTCAAGAGTCAAACCTGTTTCCATAAAGGCCACCCGGCTGTGTGAACGACCAAGACGGGTCGACGTTCGGGTGGACGAGGCTGGCAAGTACAGAGCCGTACTTATGTGCGGGCGTGGGGCTTCCTTGTGTCGGCGACGAACGATCCAACCCCGGGGACTGACTGGTCGACCGCACTGTGGAGGGCCACGTCCGCAATCAGCGGGAGATCCTCGCTGGCCTCGACACCGACGACTGCGACGAACTGAACTGCATCCTGCGCGCCCTGCTCGTTTCGCTCGGAGATGCCCGCAACTGACAGCGGGCAAGGGGGTCGTCACGGACGTGGCACCTTGCGGACCGGCCCCGTTCCTACCGGCGCAGCAGTTTCCGTGCCTTGGTCAGGGCGCTGTCGCGGTTCTGGTCGAGTTCCTTGTCGGTGAAGACCGGTGTGCGGTGGTGCGGTGGGATGCCGGGGCCGTCGAAGGTGGTGCCGTCGGCCGTACGGAACTCCTCGTTGGGCAGCGAGAAACGCCAGCCGTTGGGCAACGCGCGGTCCAGGGTGTCGGAGAAGACGCCCTGGGTGTTCTGCCCGATCCGGACCGGTGCCGGGGTGCGTGCCATGAGCGCCTGCGTGAAGGTCTCGGCCGCGCTGACCGACAGGCCGCCGGTGAGGACCGCGACCTTCCCGGTGAAGCGGGGCCCCTGGTGGGGACGTACGGGGATCGGCTGTCCCGGCGTGAACCGGGTCGGGTCGGCCGGGTCGTTGCGGGCGTGCTTGGTGTACGCGATGTACGGCCGGTCCGTCAACCGGGAGGCGATGCGCAGCGCCAGCGGATCGGCGCCGCCGCCGTTCACGCGCACGTCCAGGACGAGCCCGCTCAGCCGCGTCCACGGGATGTCGTCGAGGGCGGCGTCCAGTGCCGCCTCCCACTGCGGGTACGACTCCTCGTCGGTGTAGCCCGCGAAGCGGGTGATGCGCAGATAGCCGGTGCCCTCCGGGAGGCGGGCGAACGACAGGGACCCGTTGGCGTACTGCCGCAGCGGCACCTCGACCGCCTTCGCGACCGCCGTGTCGATACGGGCCAGGTGCTCGGGGCTGTGCGGAGGTGTGTCGGGGCGCAGTCCGCCGTACTCCCGGTCCTTCCCGTCCGACAGGCTGGTGTGCGCGTCGTGCAGGGGCTCGATCATCTCCCGCAGGACGGCGAAGAGTTCGTCGTCGCCGGTGTCCTTGTCGACGCGGGGCCGGTAGCGGTCGCGGACCTCCTGCCAGTCGATGCCCTTGGCGGCGAAGAACGGGTAGTTCTCGGCGTACGTCTGCCAGAAGACGTCGAACACCGCGCGCGGATCGGTGGCCGGCTTCTTCGCACACGTGGCGGGCAGTGCGGAAACCCGGTGCAGGACGCGGGTCCCCGCACTGGACGCGATGTGCAGCCGCGCGGTGTCGCCGTCCTGCGCGGTGACGGTGATCCGGCCGTAGCCGGCGGCGCTGTAGTGGCGGCTGCCGTCCGGGCCGGTGTGTCCTTGCTGGTCTCCCCGCATGTTGCCCGGCAGGCAGCTGATGGCAGTGGTGTCGTACGTCGTCAGGCTGCGGCCGCTCACGGCCACCGCGGTGCCGTAGCCGTCCGTCTGCCAGACGCCCTCCACCGAGGGTCTGTTCGTGCCGGTCGCGGCGCTGCTCGCGGGCGCGGCGACGCCGGTCAGCGTGAGCACCACGACTGTCGCGAGTGTGGCGGGCAGGATGATGCGTGTGCGCATGGTCGGTCAGCCCCCTGATCGAACGTATGACTCCTGTCGACTCCTGTGCCGTCCCAGGATGTCGGCGGGGCGGGGACCAGCGCGATGGGACGGGCCTCCGGGCCGGCGGTGGGGGTAGCCCCCGGTGGCGAGGCGGGACGTGGCGAGGCGCCGGGCCGTGAAGGGCCCGGCGCCTCGTGTTACTGGTTACCGACTACGTGTTGCTGGTTGCTGCTTACCGGTTACGGGTTCAGCGCAGGGTGCCGATGCGGTCGAGGCGCTCGTTCACGCCGTTGCGGAGTTCGCCGAGCGTCGTGCCGGGCGGGGCCACCCTGGGCGTGGCGGAGGGCGGCTGGGTCTCGTCCGCGCAGGTCGTGCCCGAGACCGGGACCTTCTGGTCCAGCAGGTAGCCGGTGACCGCGTCCGTCGCGCAGGCGCTCCTGCCGAAGGCGGTGTGCCCCTCGGCCTCGAACGTGAGCAGCGAGGCGTTGTCGAGCTGCCGGGACAGGGCCACCGCGTCCTGGTACGGGGTGTCCGGGTCGCCGGTGGTGCCCAGGACGAGGATCGGCGCGGAGCCCTTCGCGCGGTAGGAGCCGTCGTAGCGGCTGGCGCGCTCGCCGGGCCACTGGACGCAGGCGGTGGCGTGCTGGTGGTCGTAGGTCGGCGGGCCGTACGCCATGGCCGGGCCGAGCAGCGGTGCCGCCTTGGCGTTGGCCGTGACGTTCCGCTTCAGCCGCTTGAGGTCACGCGGGTAGTCCCGGTCGACACACTCGACCACCACGTTCGGGACCAGGAAGTCGAAGCTGCCCGGGGACGGCGGCCGGAGCAGGAAGGAGGTGTTGTCGCGCAGTTGGGCCTTGCGCAGGGCCTCGCCGAGTCCGGGCCAGATGACCTTGCCCTCGTTGATGTTGAACATCAGGCGGTAGACGAGCGTGTAGCCGTTCGCCTGCCCGCCGTTCGCGGTCGGCACCGGGTTGGCGTCCAGGTCGCTCTTGAGCTTCTCGAACGCCGCCCGGGGGTCGCCGTCGCCGAACCCGCAGGTGGCCTGGTCGGCGGCGCACCAGTCGAGGAAGCGGCTCATCGCGCCGTCGAGGGCCTGGTACTGGGACCGGTCGTAGGCGTACGGCTGGTTGGCGTAGTGCACCGGGTCGTACGCGCCGTCGAGGGCCAGGGCGCGCACCCGCTTCGGGAACAGGGCGGCGTAGACGGTGCCGATGTAGCTGCCGAACGACCGCCCGTAGTACGTGAGTTGGTCCTCGCCCAGCGCCTGGCGCAGCAGGTCGATGTCACGGGCGACGTACTCCGTGCCCACGTACGGCAGCAGCTCGGCCGAGTTGTCCACGCACGCCTGGTTGAACGCGGCGGCCTCGGTCAGGGCCGGGCCGAAGGCGCCGGGGGCGGGGACGCCCTTGGCCTGGGTGACGGCCTGGGTGTACCGCTGGTCGTCCCAGCACTGGAGCGCCGAACTGCGGGCGACACCGCGGACGTCGTATCCGAAGACGTCGAACGAGTCGCGCAGGGCGGCCGGCAGGTCCGCGTGGTTGTTGCGGACGAAGTCCACTCCGGAGTTGCCGGGACCGCCGGGCTGCATGAAGAGGGTGCCCTTGCGCTTCGCCGGGTCCGCGGCCTTCTTGCGGATCACCGCGAGGGTGATGGTGCGGCCCTGCGGCTCGCGGTAGTCCAGCGGCACGTCGGCGCTCGCGCACTCGAAGCCGCCCTGGCAGTCTGACCAGGCGAGGGTCGGCACCGGCGGCGTCACCTGCGAGGCGATCGAGGTGGTGGAGGTGGTGGAGGGTGCTGGGGCGGCCATCGCCTGGGCCCCCGTGCCAGCGACGACGAGTGCGGTCACCGCGGCTCCGATGATCCGCAGACGCGAGAAGCCGCTGCGTGTCCGGGAGTCGGACCGGCCCCCGAGCCGGTGCGGCCGGTGTTCCGAGCGTCTGCCTTCGTCCGGCGAGACATGGTCTTGCGTAGTCACTGCGTGTTCCCCCTGGGGCTGATGCGTCATCAATAGTCGGTTGATGATGTTGGGGAAATGTCTAGCTCACTTGGGAGTCAAATGGCTACAGGCGTGACTCGGACAGCAGACAAAAACCCCAGGCCGTTGGCCTGGGGTTTGGTCGGGGTCACCGGGCGGTTCGGTCGCCGGTGGTGGTGCGCGTCGGCGTCAGAGGCCGAACTCCTGGGTGGACAGGCCCAGTACGGAGCACGCCTCGCGCAGGATCTGCTCCTCGGCCGGCGCGATGTATCCGTCCGCACCCGCGACGACGAAGCCGGTCTGCACGACCGCCCTGGCCTCCGTCGGCTTCTTCGCGGCCTTGGCGATCTCCTGGAGGGCCTCGGCCTTGCCCTGCTGGAAGTTGAGCGCCAGCCGGTCGACGTGCTTGTTGAAGCGCTGCCGCAGCTGGTCGGCCGGGAAGTTCTGCAGGACGTCGTTGTTCAGGATTAGCGACTCCACATGCTGCCGCTCGGCCGGGTCGACCTGCCCGTCGGCGGCGGCGACCAGGGCGCACATGGCCATGCTGGCATCCCGGTAGACGCCGCTCTTCAACTCCGTCTTGAGGGAGGTGAGCTGGGACTTGAGCGTGCTCACCAGCTGAGCCTTCGATCCCCCGGCGGATCCCGAACCCGGCCGCCCCTGTCCGCCGCCGGCGCTCCGCGTGCCCTGCGCCTGCTGCAGACCCTTGGCCTGGTCCTTGATCCGATCCCACATCGCCATCAGTGCCACCTCGGCTTCAGCCCGTGTTGCTCGTGTCGTTCCGGTCGTTCGGTGTCTCCGGGCGCCCGCGCGCGTTCCGCGTGCCCTTCTGGCAACTCCCCCCGGCCCTGCGAAGTTCCATGGTCGGCCGGTCGATATTACCGACCGTTTAGATCGTCCATGGTTTCCTGAATTCAGGATGACGTGTACCTTCAAGGGGTGCTGACTGTTGCCTCCGACATCGAGGTGCTGGCCCGTTTCGGCCGCGCGCTCGCCGATCCCATCCGCTGCCGGCTGCTGCTGGCGCTGCGCGAGGCGCCGGCCCACCCGTCCGACCTCGCCGACGCCCTCGGCATCTCCCGTACGAGACTGTCGAACCACCTGGCGTGCCTGCGGGACTGCGGGCTGGTCGTCGCGATCCCCGTCGGCCGGCGTACCCGCTACGAACTGGCCGACGCACGTCTCGGCCACGCCCTCGACGACCTGCGCAACGCCGTCGTCGCGGTCGAGGAGGACAAGAACTGCCCGGACGCCGAGACGAAGGGCTGCTGCTGATGGCCGCGACGGACTCGATGGACGCGACGGACGCGATGGACGCGACGGGCTCGATGTTCCTCGCGCCTTCACCGGCCCGCCGTGACGCGCTCGCACGCCGCATACGGCTGCTGGTCGCCGTCACCATCGCCTACAACGTCGTCGAGGCGATCGTCGCGATCACCGCCGGGACGATCGCCTCCTCCACCGCGCTGATCGGCTTCGGCCTCGACTCGGTCATCGAGGTCTCCTCGGCCGCCGCGGTCGCCTGGCAGTTCTCCGCCGCCGAGCACACGGTCCGCGAGGCGCGGGAGAAGACCACACTGCGGATCATCTCGGTGTCGTTCTTCACGCTCGCGGCGTACGTCACCCTGGACGCCGTCCGTGCCCTGGTCGGCACCGGCGAGGCCGAACGCTCCGTCCCCGGCATCGTGATCGCCGCCCTGTCGCTGGCCGTCATGCCGTTCCTGTCCGCGGCCCAGCGCCGGGCGGGACGCGAACTGGGTTCCGCCAGCGCGGTCGCGGACTCCAAGCAGACCCTGCTGTGCACGTACCTCTCCGCCGTCCTGCTCGTCGGCCTGGTGGCCAATGCCACCCTCGGCTGGTCCTGGGCCGACCCCCTCGCGGCCCTCGTCATAGCCGCCGTCGCGGTCAAGGAGGGCCGCGACGCCTGGCAGGGCAAGGGCTGCTGCGCGACACCGGCCGCCGCCGTCCCGGTCACCGCTCGGCAGCAGGAGCAGGAGCAGCAGGAAGCGGACGCGTGCGGGTGCCGCCAGGGCTGCGACTGCTGCTGAAGTGCCTGTCTGTGCCTGTCTGTGCCTGTCAGGGTCTGCCGGAGCCTGTGAAAGAACGAGGGCCGGCCCCACCGCACGCGCGGTGGGGCCGGCCCTCGGGTCGCCGGTTGCCCTGGTCAGGGAGTGACGGTCAGGGAGTGACGGTCAGCAGGGTGGTGCCGATGGTCTCTTTTCCGTCGCCGTAGTCGACGAAGCCCAGGTACGAGCGGCCGGCCGGGAGGTTCTCCCAGGAGACGGTGATCTCGGGGGTGTCGCCCGCGGCGACCCGCTGTTCGGCCGGGGCGGCGGTGGCCGCGTGGTCCGGCTCGGAGTCGGGGCCGATCAGCCAGGTGTGCAGGGTGTAGGGCTGGCTGGTGGTGCCGGCCGGCAGGGCGAACTGGTTGACGTACACCGTGTACGTGCCCGGCTTGAGGTCGATGTGCTCGTCGCTGCTGTCGCCGGGCAGCCGGGAGACGAGGCCGCCGTCCTTGTCGAGGACCCACAGGTCCATGTCGCTGCCGGCCAGGTAGTCGGCGGACCGGATCGCGACGCGGGCGAAGGTGGTGCCCTCGGGAACGGTGAACTCGCTCTTGACCGTGGCCGCCGGCTGCGGCGACACGGTCGGGTTGAAGTTGCCGTTCGTCCCGGTCAGCGTGCCGGTCTCGGTGTTGCCCGCGTACAGGCCGTTCACGGCGGTGGTGAGCGTGCCCGCGTAGCCCGTCCTCGGGCTGAGGGTGACCGACCCCGTGGCGTCCTTGCCGCTGACCTCGCCCGCCACGACGGACTTCGCGGCGCGCAGGGAGACGGCGCTGCGGACCCGGTGCCCGCTCTTGTCGCTCAGCAGCACCGAGCCGTACGACCAGTCGCCGAAGGCGGCGGAGGTACGGGTGAAGGTGACCTGGTACGTGGCCGAGGCGCCGGGCGCGACGACCAGCGTCTTCGGCGAGACCACGGCCTTGTAGCCGGGCGGCGTCTGCAGCTTGGCGGTGTAGACACCGGTCCTGGAGCCGACGTTGGTGACGGTGCGGGTGACGGTCTGCTTCCCGACGAGGTCCCCCACCGAGATCGTCGGGTAGTTGAGGTCGCTCGGGTCGATCTTGCGGGCGGTGGGGCAGGCGTCGGAGCCGTCGGCGTTCGCCAGGTGGTCGTCGAGGGAGCAGGAGTACGCCGTCCAGTCGGCGGAGGTGGAGTCGTAGACCAGACCCGGGTTGACGGCGGCGTTCGGGACCACGTGCCCGGCGCCGTAGTCGAGCGGAGTGGCGGGGTTGTCGGAGCCGGAGCGCTTGATCGCGTCGCCCGCGCCGTCCTTGGTGGTCGCGGTCGTCATCAGCGCCGACTTGACCTCCATGGGCGACCAGTCGGGGTGCTGCGCCTTGATCAGCAGGGCCAGACCGGCGACGTGCGGGGCGGACATGGAGGTGCCGGACATGACACCCTGCTCGCCCTTGAAGGCGCCGTTCCCGCCGCCCGGCACGGTACCGGCGACGATGTCCACGCCGGGGGCCGTGACGTCGGGCTTGAGCAGGTCGCCGCCGCTGAGCGGGTCCGGGCCGCCGGAGGAGAAGCCGGCGATCATGGAGCCGGCCTGCTTGACGGCCTTGGCGGCGCCGAGTTCGGCCGTGGCACCTGCCCCGGCGCTGTCGGCGTACGCCTTGACGGCCTCGCCGGTGGTCCGGTTGACGTGGGTGCTCGGGACGGTGTGGGCGTCGGCGACCTCTTCGTCGGCCGTGCTGACGTTGTACAGCACCATGCCGACGCCGCCGGCCGCCTTGACCTGGACGCTCTTGTCGAACCGGGCGTTGGTGCCGCGCGCGCAGACCACGATGGCGCCCTTGACCTTGTCCGGGTCGAGGGCGTCGGCCTGGCACTGCCCGGCCTTGGTGGCGTCCACGCCGCTCCTGGCGGCCTCGGCCCCGTCGACCAGCGGCGCGGATGCCACGGCGGAGGCGCTGATGCCGACCCCGGTGTACGAGGTGCCGTTGCCGAGGGTGACGGTCGTGCGGTAGCCGACGTCATGGGTGGAGGCGGCGACGGTGGTCACCCACGGCGGGGTGTTGGTGGTGGTGTTCGGGCCGGTGTTGCCCGACGAGGCGGAGATGAAGACACCGGCCTTCGCGGCGTTGAACATGGCCGTGTACGTCGGGTCGGTGGTGCTCCGCGCGGACCCGCCGAGGGAGTAGTTGATGACGTCCACACCGTCGGCCACGGCCCTGTCGAGACCGGCGACGATGTCCACCGTCGAGCAGCCAGGGCTCCAGCAGACCTTGTAGGCCGCGATACGGGCGGCCGGGGCGAGCCCGGATATTCGGCCGGATATCCCGCTGTCGGGCACGGTGGCGGGCACGTCGATGTTGCCGGCGGCGGTGGTCGCGGTGTGCGTGCCGTGCGCCTCGGCGTCCAGCGGGGACGCCCAGTCGGTGGGGCCGGGCTTGGTGATGCCCTTGCGGAAGTACTGGGCGCCGATCACCTTGTTGTTGCAGGTGACCAGGTGCGCGAGGTCGTCACCGCGGGCGCAGCTGCCCTTCCACTTCTTCTCGATGACCCCGGCGTCGGGCCGCGGCTCCGAAAGCGCCTGGAGGGACGGGTTGTTCGTGTCGATACCGGTGTCGAGGACACCGAGGACCAGGCCTTCGCCCGTGTTCCGCTGACCGCCGGAAACCTTGGAATACAGGCCGCCCCGGTCCTTCAGACCGAGGAACTCGGCGGTGTCGGGAACGGGCAGGGAACCGGCGGCGGTTCCGGTGGCTGCCGCGGTTCCTGTCACTGTCGTCTGCGTCGCTGTCGTCCGCGTGCGCGCGGCGGGCCGGTCGGCGGTTGCCGCCTTCGCGCCGGCCGCCGCGTCGGTCTCGGACGCGGCCGTCACCTGGTGCAGCTCGTTGCGGACCAGTGAGACGACGCCGGAGGTGCGGGCCAGCCTGTTGGCCTGACCGGCCGTCAGGTCGGCGGCGAACCCGTTCGCCACGAACTGGTAGCTGTACAGCGGTGCGACGCCGTCCACCGCGTCCAGCACCTTGTCGCGCTCCTGCTTCAGGTGGCCGAGGTAGTCGCGGACGGCCTTCGTCCGCGCGTTCAGCCGTTCGCCCGGATCGGGCGCTGTCCTGGAGTACGTGGCGACGGGTTTGTCGGCGAGCTGGACGAAGTACGTTCCGCCCTTGAGCGACTGCCGGGCGGCGTCGGCCGATGCGTCCGCCGATGCGTTCCCCGACGGGTCGGCGGGTGCGGCCTGGGCGGTGGGGCCGTAGGCGAGGAGCAGGCCGCCGACGAGTGCGGGGGCCAACAGGAGAACCGTTCTGCGGTCGGTGAGGCGACGCAGACCGGGGTGGTGCTGGGACAAGTGGGTGCCTTCCCCCTGCGCACGCCTGTGGGACGCGTGCGCATGACGGTCGCTGGAGTGGTCAGTCCCCCGAGATCGCCGTCATCGTGTCTCCTGCGAGATCACTGTGAGAAGGGAATGAATCATGAAAGTGCAACAACTCCACAGTGTCTCCACGGTGTTCGCCGGCCGTTCCTTTCTGGTCCCGCTCAGCGGCCGGGGATCAAGGGCCCAGGTGCACGACCGATGCGAAGGCGAGCGCATGAGTGGCGGAATCGGCGATCGCCGCCCGCACGACGTGGTGCAGGGCGTGCGCCGAACGCTCCGAACGAAGTCGGCCGTCGCCGGCCAGGAGCAGGCCGTACATGGTCTGCGCGAGGTCCCTCGCGTCCGCGTCCCCACCCCACCCCGGCAGCCCGATCACATGGTCGAAGCCGGCGGCCTGGAAGTACGTGGCCCAGGTCCAGCCGTCGCCCTCGAAGCCCTGGTCACCGAAGTGCGTCTCGCGGACCGAGAGATACGCCAGTGCTCCGCCGGAGACGGGGTGCGGCTCGGGACGCCGCTCACCCGGTCCGGTCTCCGGGCCGAATTGCAGCCGGGGGACGCCCTCGTGGAGATCGGCGCGGCCGACGAAGTGGAAGAAGGAGTGGTCGGCGAGTTGCGCCGCGACGTTCGTACCCGTGCCCCGTGCGTCGCGCACGACGCGGGCCTGCGGGACGAGCCGATGGATTGCGTCGATCTCCCACGCCCCGTCCGGCAGGTCGTGGTCCGCGAGGACCAGCAGCATCGGCTGGACAGCCCTGCGGACCGAGTGTCTCTCGCGATGCCGTGCGGCCGTCAGCGCCTGGAGGCTTGCGGTATAGGAGTGCACCGCGTAGTCCATGGCGGTCCTCGGCGGCCGCCCCGCCAGGTGGAGGGGCAGCATCGTGAACGGGCCGTTGGGACACCACCACATGCGTGGCAGCTCGTCGTGCGGGGCCGCGGCACGCACCTGCGTATCCCCTGGGGCGGAGTCCGGCATGCCGGGGCCGATGTGGTCGGTCATCCTGAGAGCGGAGAGGACCGGTCCCACCGTGCTTTCCGCCAACCAGTCGAGTACGGACCAGACCGCGTGTTCGTCCAGCGGCAGCGGCAGCGAGCCGGCGCCCATCGCGTCCCGGTATCTGTTCGCCTCGTTCGTCAGGTCGGCCAGGCTCAGTCCGTGCAGCGGTAGCGCCGACACCCCCTGGCGGGTCACGATCAGCGCGTCGCAGCGGCGGGCGGTGGCGTTGAGGACGACGACGGGACCTTCGTCCGCGGCCGCCAACAGCCGGTGGACGGGTACGGGTGCGAGGAAGCCCTCGAAACCGGGAACGGCACGCATCGTTTCGACGAGCTCGGCCAGCTGGTCCTGGGACGTGTCCTCCTGCGGGCGGATCCGCGAGGCGATCGGCTTCGGGGCGAGATGGAGGAACGCCCACAGCCGACGGAGTTCCGCGAGGAGGTCCGGTGCGGCTTCCCGCAGCCGGTCCACCTCCGTATGGGAGTCCTGACGCCAGGCCGACAGGAGAACACTCCGCGATTCCAGGAACTCGAGTGCGCGATCCGGCGCCCCCGCCTCGATCGCGTAGGCGGCGGCCTCCCTGCTCCGCTCCTCCCAGGCCCTGACGAGCTCCGCGTGCTCACGGCCGGATGTCAGCAGTACCACTGGGACAAGGCCGGCGACGGTCTCGGAGCTCTGTACGACGTCCTCGGGCAGGCCGAGGCGCACTGCCAGGCTGCCCCAGAGAAGTCCGGCCCGCAGGCGTTGCAGCGGCAGGACGTACGGGCTGCGGACAACCTGTCGTGCTCTGTCGGCCGCGTCGCGGAGGGCGGCGGCCGACGCGTTCGGCGGGTGTGAGAGGAACGTGGCGCGGGCCAGCAGGACGGACGCCGACTCCGGATCGGTGAGTTGACGGTCGTGGCGGTCGTGCTCCAGCAGTGCGTCCAACTCGGCCAGGGCGCTGGTGAGTTCTGTGTGTGACGAGTCGAGTGTGTGCAGTTCGAGCAGGGCGGAGGCGTAGGCGGCGGTCCGGGCGACGTGGTGTGCGGGGCTGAGGGCGGCGAGATCCTCCCTGGTCGACCTGAAGCTCTCGACGGCCAGGCTCAGCGACAGGCCGTCTCCGGTCACCCGGTATCTCAGGACCAGACATTCGCCCAGCTGGACGAGTGCGGTGTGCCGGTAGGGCAGGTCCGGGTGGAACTGGGAATGCGAGACGACCTCCTGGGAGGCCTTGATGGCGCGGTCGAGTTCGGACACGGCCCCGGTCCGGCGGAATCCGTCGAGCCGGCATCGGTTCAGGCTGATGAGCGCCGTCATCCTCCACGTGGACTTCGCCGGCAGGGATCTGGCCCCCTGCTCGGCGAGAGCCACCGCTTCGTCGGCGTCCGCCTGTTCCGGCAGTACGGCGGAGTGCACCCGCAGGACGTCACTCAGCGCGTGTCGCAGCCGGGCACGGAGGAGCTTGTCGCTGCCCGGACTGATCTTGAGCGCCGATCGGCACTGTCCCAGCGCCGCGTGGAGCGCGTCCGGTGAACCGTCCCGCCAGAAGCGGGCCAGATACACCGAGGCGAGTACGGCCGCTCGCTCGGCCAGTACGGATCGGGGCTCCTGGAGGGACAGGGGATGCTGTGCCAGGTCCTCGGCCTGGTCGAGGTCGGCCGGATCTCCCTCCGCCTCGTACCGGGCGATGAGGACCCGGGCGAGCGGCAGCGCGTAGGTCTCCCGTTCGGCACGTGAGTGTGAGCGGGACGTCCAGTCCGCGAGATTCAGCGCCCGGAGCAGCGCGTTCTCGCGCGGCCGGACCTCATGGAGGACCAGGTAGGTGGTGAGAAGTTCCGCGACGAGGCCCCCGGTGGAGACCGAACCGCCCAGCATCCGGTCCGCCCAGGTCGCGAGGGTTTCCCCGGCCCTGTGCAGCAGGGAGAGGTCACCCGTGTGGCAGAAGAGTTCGCGCTGGGCGGCGCCGAGGACGACACCGGCTCGCATGCTCAGCTCCAGGGACGCGACGTCGGTCACGTACTGGGCGACGTCGGCGGCTCGTTCGAGTGACTTCCGCGAGCCGAGGCGCAGGCCGTGGAGGTACAGCGTTTCCGCGGCCACGCAGCCGAATTCGGGGAAGTCCCGCGGTTCGAATCCGGCATCGAGTGCCCGTTTCGTCAGAGCGACGCCCTGCTGGAGGGCCTCGGCGTCGTCCGCCCGGCGGGACCGGTCGAGCAGGTCCCGGATCGCCAGGGTCAGCGGTGGCACCGACTCGGGCTCCGCTCCGAGCCCGATCAGGTCACTCAGCACTTCGTACGGAGAGGTGTCCGGCCGCGGTGCGGCCGGGGCGGGTTCCTCGATCAGGTAGACGTGACCCGCGCCGGTGCGCACGCCGACGGGCCCGGTCCCCACCTCCAGACGGACGACCTCGGCCGCGTCGATCCGCACCGTACGGACCGTGGTGCCCGCGGTGACCTCGACCACCCGTGGGGAGGTGTCGGGAACGAGGACGGCGGCCGCGTCCCTCCCGCGGACCTTCCCCAGCAGCAGCGCCCTCCCCTCGCGCAGGACACCGAGCGGGGCTTCCCCGATGACCGACGCGATGGACGACACGGTGCCGAGGGTGAGTTCGGGCGCCGCACCGGGGTCGAGGGACGGAACGTGCGTGCGGGCCGCGGTGGCGAGGCTCCACGCGGTGGCGGTCGAGAGGGTCTCGGCGGGCAGCCGCCGCAGTGCCTCCGCGAACCAGCCCGCCAGGCCGGACCGGTTCTCCCGCACAAGGGCGTGCAGGGCCCGGTTGAGGTTCTGGGCCGCGCCTTCGGTGTCACCGCTGAGGCTGGCCCAGGTGATCTGTTCCTCCAGTAGCAGCGCGGGCGACAGACCGGCGTGGAACTCGGTGACGATGACCAGGACTTCCGCCAGCCGCGGCTCGCTCGCCAGCTTTTCCACGAGACCCGCGCGCAGGTAGGGCAGGCATTCGGGGAGCAGCGCGATGGCTTCCGGCGTGCGGGCGCCGACCCAGTCGCAGAACCAGAGATCGGCTTCGGCGCCGACGTCCAGGTGAGGCAGGAGCCGGAGCCTGACCGCGCGGATCAGCTCGGGTTCGATGCGGGTCGCGATGCTCAGCACCGTGGCGAGTTCCATCGCACCGGCCGGTGGCGCCGGCGGCAGTTCGTGCGACGGCTCCCGCGGCGGTCCGGTCACGGCAGCCTCACCGCGGCCCGGCCCACGGTGGTCGTGCGGTCCCAGCTGACCAGGGGCAGCAGGCTCGTCATCCATCGCGGCCAGCGCCGCGCCGGGTACGGGGAGAGCGCGACGACGCCGCATCCCGCCAGGGTGACAAGGCCGACGAAGTGCTCCCAGTCCTCGCGGGTGCCGCGCCGGGGGGCGTCGGACGGTCCGCCCAGACCGAGGTCCGACAACAGCAGGACGGGCCTGCCGGACTCGGGAGGAGCGTAGGCGGTGCGCGTCCAGCGCGCGCCGGGCCCCGTGCCGCGCTGGGGCGCACCGGAGAAGTAGCCCACCTCGACCAGGGAAGGGCCGACCACCGCGCGGATACGTTCGAGGAGTTGGTTCTGGTCGCGCCGGAAGGGCTGCATTCCGGCGCCCCGGTCGACCAGCACCTGGACTCCGTACCGCATCGTGGGCACGGGAAGGCGGGGCAGCCGGCTGACCGGGCGCCCATGGGCGAGCGTGTCGACGAGCGACGGGATGTCCACAGTGCCCTCGGGGACCCGCCGGGAGATCATGGCTCTGACGATGGCGCTGGTCCAGCCGGGAACGAACAGCGGCAGATGCGGCAGCGGGGCCCGCTCGGACGTCGGCCTCGCGAGCGGCTCCACCGGTTCACGTGGCGCGTTCACGGCCTCGACGCGGGCCGGGCGGAGCAACGGCAGTTCCTCCGCCACGTCGACGCCGTCCGTCTCGTCCTCGGGGGAGGGGCTCGGCGGCGGCTCGTGACCGGGCTCCGGACTCCGTCCCTGACGGGAGGCTTCGGCCGGAGTCCGAGTCGGCGGCCTGTCCGGTCCCGCGAAGGGTGTGCCGCGGTCGACGGGCGGTACGACACCCGGGGCGAACCCCAGCATCTCCAGCACGCGCACCTGCTCGCTCTCGGTCCGTGCCACCTCCAGGGCACGGACGACATCACCCACCCAGATCTGCGCCCGCATCGCCTCAGCCCTCCCGCTGCGGGGACTTGGCCAGCGTCAGACTGCGGACCAGGGGCCACTGCGGGTGCTCCGGACCGATACCCAGCGCACGGCAGGCGCGCAGCGCGTCCAGGTACTCGGCGGTGCTGGGCAGCCTCTCGCGTCCGAGATGCCCGTCCTCCCGTACGTCGACGAGCTCGTTGGCCAGGGTGCCGACGAGGTCGAGCGTCTCGTCGTCCAGGGGCACGCCCGCGTGTCCCAGATGCAGCCGCGCGATCCGCACCAGGCTCTCGGGGGTGGGGCCGGGCAGGGTGAAGGTGACACAGCGGCGCAGGAACGCCTGGGGGAGTTGGCGCTCCCCGTTGGTGGTGATGACGATCAGCGGGGCGCCGACACCCGGTTCGCGCCGGATGGGCGTTCCGGTCTCGGCGATGGTGAACTCCTGCGAGCCCAGCGGTACGAGCAGGCTGTTCGGGACGTCCGGGTCGGCCTTGTCGATCTCGTCGATGAGGACGACGGCTCCCTTCGTCCAGTGCTCCTGGTGGAACCGGTCCAGCGGATCGGGCCGGTGGACGTCCTGGAGGAGGCCCCCGCGGGTGCGCGCGGACTCGGGGGCGAGCGACCACCACAGGACACCGGGGTTGACGTAGGCGCCGTCGTTCAGCCTGCCGCCGTGCGCCTGGGCGTCTCCCAGCCTGCGCACACTGTCGAACGTCCACAGCAGGTCGGTGGCCTGGGTCCGTGACGTGACGACGTGTTCGTAGTACCGCAGGTGGTTCTCGCGCGCGTAGAACGGGGCCAGGGAGGACTTGCCCGATCCCGGCTCTCCGCTCAGCAGCAGCGGCCGGTCGGTGGCCAGCGCCACGTCGATCGCGAGCCGCAGGTCCTGCGACAGGTCGTAGATCCTGCCGTCCCGCGGATCCGGACCATGGGAGACGAATCGGGTCACGAAGGCTCCTAGTACATGCCGGCGAGACGCTCGGGCAGTTGTCTGAGGCGTTTGCTGCGGAGCTCCGCCGTCTTCTCGTCCTCCGCGGTGAGCAGGGGTTCCAGCAGAACCGCGTTCTTGAAGGCGTTCCGGACCTGGCCGTCGGGCGGCGCGGTGCCGGTGGTCACCAGGACGATCAGCCAGGAGAAGAGACGATGGAGCAGGCTGACGGCTTCGGCGAATTCGGCGTCGGGCGGGCGGAATTCGTTGATGACGAGGTAGTAGGTGCGGGCGCCGAGGTCCGTCGGGAACATCCGCTCCTCCTCGGTGTCGGCGTTGAAGAACTCCTTCCACACCGTGTCCTCCCACGTGCGGAGCCGTTCTCCGACCCGGTCCTCGCCCGTGGGCAGGCTGCCGATCGACTTCGTCTCGAAGCCGTGGAACGCGCTGCACGTGGCCCGGCTTATGTACTGCTCGGCCGTGCCGTTCGAGAAGGCGTTGAGCAGGAGGGTCATCTCCTGTGGTCGGTCGCCCGGGGCCGGGAGGGCACGGCAGGCGGCCTCTTCGTTGACCCAGGTGGCGGTCAGGTCCTTTGTCAGCCGGCGGATGGTCTCGGCCTGAAGGGACGGGGCAAGGACGTCGAGGGCCTCCTCCATCCGTTCCGGAGGGGCCAGGAGGAACTGATGAGCCAGGACGAGGCAGCCGCCGTGCTGAGCGGTGACATGCGCGAGGAACTCCCGCTCGACGTTGAGCACTCGCGCGGCCTCGGCCAGGACGCTCGGCTGTCTGTGGGCCTCGGACAGATACATGGCCAGTCGCCCGAGCCACTTGCTCATCGGGTCCTTGCGCGTGGCCGCCGGGGGAAGCTCGGCGAAGCGTCCCAGTACCTCGTCGGCGAGGCTCTGGGCATCCTGCTCCTCGCCCCGCGCGGTGCGCGCGAACTGGATCGGCCGGAGCTCCTCAAGACCTGCCGTCTTCACCTCTCCGGTCGAGAGGCTGTTCAGCAGTACGGGCACCACGAGCAGGGGTGCGCCGAGCGCCTTGCGCCACATGAGGATGTTGACCTCGCGGCGCACCCAGTGGGAGCGCAGGGCCGCCTCGTTGAGCAGGATGACGGCCGCGTCGCAGCGGGCGAGCCAGTCGACGAGCGTGGGCCGCCACTCGTCGCCCGGTTCGATGCCCGACTGGTCCACGAGCGGGGTGTGGGTCCGCCCTCGCAGACCCTCCTCGATTTTTTCGAGTACGGCCACGGCGAACGCGTCGCCCCGAGCGCTGTGACTGATGAACACGTCCCCCACGGAGCCGATTGTGATCCATCGTCAGCCACCGTGCGGGCAAGTCTCACAAACCTGCCTCGAACTCGGTCTTGGCGACGATGATGCGCCAGCGGCGGAGTTCTTCGGTGAGGGTCGACTCGACCCGGACGACCAACGAGCGGAACGAGACGGCGAGTTCGGCGCCGACGGGTTCGGCGAGCAGACGGCGCAGGGTGTTCTCGTGCCCGAGCAGTTCCTGGCGGGTCTCGCGGTACGAGGCGGCCAGTCGCTGCGAGGCGAAGAGGTTCTGCACCGCCAGGGCCATGTTGCACAGGGGCGGGAGACCCGCGGCGAGCAGGGCGACGACCGCCGAGGTCGTCGACGGCCCGGCCCCGCCGCGGCCCGAGTGGAGGAGAACGGCGTACGCGACGGCGACGGCGACCGCCGCAAGGACCGCGGCCTTGGCCGTCCTGCCGAGCTTGGCCTCGGTACCTTCGCAGGTGGCGGCGGCCAGTTCGAAGAACAGACTCTGCCGCCTGATGCGATAGTCGAGATAGGTGCGCATCCGCTCGGTGGTCTCGGTGCCGGCGACGGGTACGCCCTCGGCCCCGCGCAGCCAGACCGCGTCCTGCCAGTGCTTCTCCGCGCCGTCCGAACCCCGGTCGCAGAGGCGGGCGAACGCGCTGAGCTCGGCCGGGCCCGCGGCCGCGAGCAGACTCAGCCGGGCGTCACGGACCTGCCCGGCTTCCTGATCGGTGCGCCCCAGATAGGGGCCGACGGCGGCGAGCAGGAGGAACATCTCGCGGCGGAAGAGTTCGGCCCTGACCCGGCTGGTGACCCAGGGCTGGGACGGCTCCTGACTGGTCCACACCGTCCAGATCATGGAGACGAGAAGCAGGCACTCGGCCAGGACGAAGCCGAGACCCAGATCGCCGCCCTTTTCCAGGAACACGGTCTGCACGGTCAGACACATCACCGCGAGCGCGGGCAGCACGGCGAGCCGGATGCCGGTCGCCCGGAACCGCCCCTGCTGGTCCACCGTGGTGTCGCCCGCCGGGCGGGGGAGGATGTTCGGGTAGTCGATCGGCCGGCGTATGGCGGGGTCGGGGACCCGCGCCGCACGCCGCGACCGGCTGGCCCGGCGTCGGCGACGGTGCGCCCATCGCCGGCCGAACAGGTATCCGCTGTCCAGGACGACCAGCAGCCAGATCGTCCCGGCCACCGGCAGAGCGACGACCAGAGCCGACGCCCGGCTCAGCACGGCCGCCGTGGTCCAGGCAGCCACGGCGAGGCTTACGCCCACGACCACCCATATTCGCACCGAAGTCCCCATGTTCCTCCCCCTTTTGAGGCGCGGAGGGCGACGGTATCGAAGATCGTCGGGACCGGCCCGGAGAACTCCGCAACAGGTCGACCGTGGACCGTCACGCTCTGCGATCTCATGCGTTGAGAAGTCGTGATCACGACCTTCTCGCCCGTCCAGCACGCGCTCCCGGCTGACCCCGTTTTCGACCTCTGGCCCCTGCAGGTCGCCCAGCTCATCCGCGGTTGGGCCGTGGACGTCACCGCGGCCGACCTCGCCCCGCTCGCCTCCTCGGTCGACGCTCCGCGCCGGCTCCGGGCCAGACGCGGCTACCTCGGGGGAACCGGGGCCAACGTGGAGCTGGCGCGGATGCTGGAGGAGCGGCCCGAGGACTTCGGTGCCGTGGGGCAGATCGTGCTGGGCGCGGAAGCGGTCGAGATCCAGCCCGGTCCGCGACCGTTCGCCGACACGCTGTTCGTCGTCGGACCCGAGTGCATCGACGGCCTCCAGCGGCTGAGGGTCATCGCCGACATGCGGGACCGCCTGTCGCAGGAGCACCTGCAGCGCGCCGTCATCCGGCTGGAGATTCGTTGTGGCGACGAGCGGGACCGGGCCCGCGGTGCCTACGACGTCGCGCATCGCTGCCTCAACGTGTCGACGGCTCAGGACCGTCTGATCCGGTGTGCGAACATCATCCGCCTGATGGACGGCGACTGGGAGAAGGGTGACTTCGATCCCCGGCGGGGCGTGACTGCGGGACCCCACGGACAGCGTTTCTCCATGGCCGACGTGACATCCGCCCTCGCCTGTCTGTCGGACTTTCCGCAGCCGGTCGCGGCGCATCTGGCCGCCACCCCGGAAGGGCGGGAAGCGCTGTGGAGCGACCGCGCCTCCGCGGTCTACCGGCGCCTCTTCCACGGGCGGATGAGCCCGGTGGGCGTGATGCGCGCCGTCGAGGCGTGGCGGACAGCTCGCGCGGCACTGGCCGCGATGCCGAGGAAGTCCCGGCAGGGCCACGGCCACCTGATCGAGTACGCGCCGGAACTGATCTGCTGGAAGGCCTGCCGCTGGCTGCCCCTGCTCTCCCTGCACGACCCCAAGTCGCCCTTCCGCTGGGACCGGGCGATCGAGCGCGATCTGCCCGCCCGCACGGTTCGGGCAGCGGAGTCGCTGGTGACGCACTACAACAGACTCCATCCCGAACACGGCCGCTCGGGCAGGTCGTACAAGTCGGAGGCGCCCAAGCTCGACCTCTGGCGGGAACTCGCGGAGTGCGCGGGGTAGCCCTGTGAGGGTTGCGGTGACGGAGTAGATGACGTCTGCGCCGACGGCCGGGACCATGCCACCGGGCATACCCCGCGGGGGAGATGACGTCGGCCGTGGAAGACCTGCTGGTGGGCCACCCGGGCCGTGGTCGCGCTCTCCTCCGGCTCACCTGTGTTGAGGTTGCGGTCTCCCCGTCGGAGGCGAACCGGCCACGGCCCCGTACCGCCGGGCTCCCTGCCCTACTTCGCCAGCTGGGTGTACAGCCCTGCCAGGTCCCCGGCCAGGCCCAGTTTGACCTCGCGTGAGATGTCGTCGGCGAGCACCTCGTACGCGCCGGTCTCGACGCCGTCGAGGGCGAGTGCGGCGACGTCGCGAGGGTCGGACTTGGGGGCGTCGACGCCGGACGCCAGGTCCGTGTCCACGTATCCCACGTGCAGTCCGGTGACGGCGATGCCGCGCGGTTGCAGCTCCAGGCGCAGGGAGTTCGTCTGCGACCAAAGGGCGGCCTTGGAGGCGCTGTAGGAGCCGCCGAGGGCCAGCCAGGACAGTACGGAGTGCACGTTGAGGAGGTGGCCGCCGCCGTTGCGTTCGATGACCGGCACGAAGGCCCGGGCGACCAGCAGCGGGCCGTAGAAGTTGGTCTCGAACTCCCGGCGCACGTCGTCGACCGGGGAGTCGAGGAAGGACGCGCCGACGGAGGCGCCGGCGTTGTTGATCAGCACGGTGACGTCCTGTGCCTGCGCGGCGGCCGCCGCGACGGAAGCCGGGTCGGTGACCTCCAGCGCCACCGGGACGGCGTCGGGATGCGTCACACTGCGCGGGTCGCGGGCCGTGGCGTACACCTTGCCGGCGCCGCGCAGATAGAGCTCCTCCACCAGGGCCTTGCCTATCCCGCGGCTGCCGCCGGTGACGAAGACGCTTGCGCCCTTGAGTGCGGTCATGACGTGCCTCCACAATGCTCACGGTTGTAAACCGATTGGTTTCCACTCGCCGTAAACCGATCGGTTTCTGTGTGCAAGTTCCAGGATGCCGCGGCATGTCCGGATGTCGGGCCGCGGCCGGTCCGGGAGGTGCCGCCGACTTCAGCGTGGCGTTCCGTACCCGTGGATCCCGGGGATGAGGAGCTGTCCGCCTGTCTGTCCGGCCTGGTCGATGTCGGCGTCGTCCAGGCCGAGTTGGAGCTTGAGGCCGAGTTTCCCGACCGTGTCGTAGAGCCACTCCGGCACGGTGTCGGGGGTGAGGTGCAGGCGGAGGACGGGCGGTACGGGAAGGCCTTCGATGCCGGAGAGGGTGCCCGTCAGGCTTTCGACGTACATGGTGATGCGGTCGCCGCGCAGCGTGGACGTCGAGCCGGGCGCTCCGTCGATGTGCTGGATCTGCGGGCCGACGGGCACCGCCATCTTCAGGTCGCGGATCGTGACGCTCGCCGCGGAGAACTTGAGCACCCGCTTGGGTCCGGCGGCCGTGTCCACGGTCACCACGCCGCCGAAGACGAGGTCGTGCAGTGCGAGGCGGCTCCCCTTCATCTTCCACGCCTCGGCGGCGAACCGGCCGGCATGCCGGTCCTCGGGAGCCTTGAGATCGCTGATGTCGCAGGCGCGGGTGTTTCCCCCGGTGGACTCCGGTCGGGGTGAGGGCGAGGGCTGGGCGGTCCGGTGGCTCGGTGTGGGTGATGCGTGGGACGAGGGCGGCCGTGGGTCGGACGGTGTTGTGGCCTGTGCCTGTGCCTTTGCCTCGGACGGGGCTGGGGCCTTCGCCGTCGAAGAGGCCGGGCTCGGTGAGGGGCTCGCGTCAGGTGCCGGACTCCGGCGCCCGGTGTCGTCATCGGTGTCGCCACCGAAGAGGGAGCCGAGGAAGTCTCCGAGGCCGGTGGCGGCGGAGCTCGCGCTCGGTGACGCGGTCGGGGTGGGGGTCGGGGTCGGAGCCCGGCCGGGCCCCGTTTCCTCGTCGGCCGGGTGCTCCGACGGTTTGACGGGCTCGTCACTCGCGGGGGCACCGGACGCGCGGGCAGCAGGGGACGGAGTGGGAGCAGCGGACGGGGTGGGGCTCGCGGGAGCCGCCGCGGCAGGGGGCGATGTGCCGTCGGGGCGGGCGCAGTCGACGCCGTCGGTTCCGGGTCCGCCCGGCCCCGCTTCGGGAGCGGAGACAGCCGCGGCGGCGTTCATGTCGACGGACTCGGGCGGGCGTTGGCTTCCCAGGACGAGGGCGGTCGGCAGCGCGGTCAGCACGAGAGCCTTCCCGAGCGGCAGGCGCAGGCGCGTCAGCGCGGACGTGCGGGGAACGGCGTGCCGGCCTCTCGGCGGCCGGGCGAAGCGGGGTTCCGCGGCCTCGTCGCGGGTGCCGGATGACGGGTCATTCATGTGCCGGACCTCCCTCGGAGACGGCGGCATCCGACGAATCGGACGACTCGTGGGCGCCGCCGCCGGGTATGTCCTGGGGCTGTTCGTCCACCGGGCCCCACGCCAGGGCCAGGAGTCCGCCGGTGGCCGCGAGCAGGGTGCCGGCGAGGAATCCGCCGAAGTTGGAGATGGGGAGCGACAGCACACCGAGGAAGACGGCGACGCAGCCGGCGAAGAACCTGATGACCGGCTGGAACCAGAGAAGTCCGCCGAGGACGATCAGAGTCAGGCCGATGACCAGCGATCCGGCGCCTCCGGTGGTGGACATCGCCACGGACAGGGCGCCCAGCGAGAGGTTGAAGTACGGGAAGTAGATGATGGGCGCGGCAGCGAGGAGCACCAGCAGGCCCGCCCAGAAGGGGCGGGTGCGCCGCCAGGCCCGGAAGTTCCGGCGAGCGCGGGTGAAGCCGCTGTCACTGTGGGGGTGCGCGGGCGCGCCGGCACTCGTCATGTGGCAGTTCCCAAGTCGTGAGCGGGTCATGGCGTCCGTGTGGGGGTGGGGACGCCGGGCTGGGCCAGGGCCCTTCTGACGGACTGACGGACCGATGGATTTCCGTGAAGGGCCCTGGGTCAGAAGCAGTCGTGCCGGCCGGCCGCGATGTTCATGTGCAGGCCCGACAGTTCGAACGTGCCCGCGGTCGTGGCCCAGACCTTCTGGTGGGCGTCGATGATCTCGACCGCGTCCGCCTGCTGGGCGTAGCCGTTGGGGTCGACGTGGTCCTTCGGGTTGACCTGACCCTTGGTCATGGAACCGGTGGCGACGCCGATGTCGACGTTGGTGAAGGTGCCCTTCTTCGCCTGGAGGTCGGTCATGTCGATGTACAGGTTCTTGGCCTTGACCGGCGTACCCGATCCGCCTGCCTTGAGCGTCATCGTGTAGGTCCCGAGGACGGGGATGTCCACCGGCACGGACTGGCACATGTCGGTGACCGTCGCGTTCTTGATGGACGAGACGGAGACGGGCACGCGCTTGCCGTTCTTGGCGACGTCCACCGTGGCGTAGTTGCCGAATCCGGTGCCGCTCAACTTGCCTGCCGAGACCTGGAAGTCGGAACCGGAGATGCTGAACGAAGCGGCCAGCGCGCCCTGGGCCATGGAGATGCCGACCGCGGCCATGGCGGCCACCGTCGGCACAGCGCCCACGGCGAAGCGCTTCCAGTGGGTCCTGCCGATTCGCTGGGACATGGTGTGGTTCTCCGTTGTCGAGGAGTAGTCGAGGAGTACGGGACGACCGGACCCAGAACTGACCGGTCCGTGCCCGGGGTTGGGGGAGAAGAACTACGGCCGGGTGCGGCCGCGGCGATGCGGGCGGTTTCCGCGGGAGCATGTTGTCCACGCACACGGGAGAAGCGGGCACGCCGAACAGGCGCTCGATAGTGTTACTACCGAGTACCCGATAGTGGCACTATCGGGATCGCGGGGCAACCCCCGGTAACGCGATACTGGTGGGACAGTTGAGCGTGAGGGAGCGCATGAGGATTTCAGAGCTCAGCCGACGGTCCGGGGTAGCGGTGGCGACCATCAAGTACTACCGACGGGAGGGGCTGCTCCCCGAGGGCCGCGCGCTGAACCCGACCACGGTCGAGTACGGCGAGGAGCACGTCCAGCGGCTCCGCCTGATCCGTTCCCTCACCCAGCTCGGCGGGCTCTCGGTGGCCCGTACCCGTGAAGTGCTCGAAGCCGTCGACCTCCCGCTGGACGCGTTCGAGACCCTGGGCGTCGTCCACCACGCACTGCCCGTTCCCTCCGCGGAGACGAACGGGAAAGGCGGCGCGGACAACGCGAACAGTGCGGACGGCGCCGACAGTGCGGATAACGCGGGTAACGCGGATAACGCGGACGGCGCCGGACCGGAGGGCGCCGCCGACGAGTCGGTAGCGGGCGGAGCCGCCGCGAGGGTCGAGGCTCTCATCGAGAACATGGGCTGGCAGATCTCCGACGCGTCACCCCACCGCCCGGCACTCGCCGAAAGTCTCGCGGCGCTGAGCCGCCTCGGCACCGACTACACGGCCGACGACCTCATCCCCTACGCACGGCTCGCCACCTCCACCGCGGACCTGGACTTCGCGCAGCTCGACGGGGTCGAGGACCGCATCGCCCTCGCCGAGCGGGCGGTGGTCCTCGCCGTGCTGTTCGAGCCGGTCGTCAGGCTTCTGCGGCGACTGGCCCAGGAGGACGCGAACCACCGCCGCCATCATCGCCGTGCGTGCGGACAGGGGGACCTGCCGCCGGCAGGGTGAGTCCTCGACGGGGTGCCCCTGCGAAGACGGCAACAGGAGCAGGGGCCGAAGTACCCCTGGGGGGAAGGTACTTCGGCCCCTGCTTGCCGTCTTCAGGCCGCCGTCTTCAGGCCGCCGTCTTCAGACCGCTGTCTTCAGACACCGTCCTCAGACCGAGACGGGCACCCGCTTCTCGACGTCCTCGTCGCCCTCGTCCTCGTCCTCGTCCTCCGGGATGTCGCCCTCCTTGATGCCGAACCGGTCGTAGAAGCGGGCCAGCGGGCCCGGAGCCCACCAGGCCGCCCTGCCCAGCAGCCTCATGACGGCCGTTCCCAGCAGGACGCGTACCACCAGCACGTCCACCAGCACCGCGAACACCATGCCGACGCCGAAGAGCTTGATGGTCAGCACCTCGCTCATCCCGATCGCCGCGAGCGGCACGCACATCAGCACCGCGGCGCTGACGACCAGGCGGCCGATGGACTGCAGCCCGGTCGCCACGGCCTCCGTACTGTCGCCCGACTTGTCGTACTGCTCGCGCATCCGGGACACCAGGAACACCTCGTAGTCCATGGAGAGTCCGAAGATCAGCGCGAACAGCATGATCGGCATGTTGGGCTCGATGTTGCCCGTCGGGTCGAAACCGAGCAGGCCGTTCAGATGGCCGTCCTGGAAGATCCAGACCAGGACGCCGAAGGTGGCGGACAGCGACAGCATGTTCATCGCGATCGCCTTCAACGGCAGCAGCACCGAGCCGAAGGCGAGGAACAGCAGGATGTACGTCATCACCGCGATGTAGAGCAGCATCCACGGCAGGGTCTCGCCGAGCGCGTCCAGAGTGTCGTCGTAGATCGCCGACTCGCCGCCGATGTACGCCTGGGCGCCCGGCGGTGCCGGTACCTCCTTGATCCGGTTCACCAGGTCCCGCGCGTGGGTCGAGACGGGGTTGCCGTCGTAGGTGACCGACACCCGGGCCGTGGTTCCCTCCACACCGCTGATCCGGGCGCTCGTGGCACCCTCGGTGGCGCCGAGCCGCTCGGCGTACGCCTGGAGCGCCGCGCCCTGCTCCTTCGAGGTCCCGTCGGACTTCAGCACGAGCAGCGAGTCGACGGACTTCACCGCGTCGCCGTCGAAGTCGTTCTCCATGGCGTTGAAGACCTGGCGGCCCTCGGAGGTGCTCGGCAGCTGCTGCGCGTTGATGGAGCCGAACTCGATCTTGGAGAACGGCAGGGCGAGCGTCAGCAGCAGGCCCACCGCGCCCACCACCACGACCCAGCGCCGCCGCATCAGGCCGTGCCCGAACCGGTACCAGGCACCCTCGCCCGCCGCCGCGGGGCCCACGGCCTTCCTGCGGCGCAGTGGGCGCAGTGGGAAGGCGTTGACCTTCGGGCCCAGCACGGCGAGCAGTGCGGGCAGCGCGACCAGCGAGAAGAGCACCGCCAGCAGGACCGCGGCCACACCGCCGTACGACATCGACTTCAGGAACGTCGACGGGAAGAGGGTCAGGCCGGCCAGCGCCGCCGCGACCGTGGTGCCGGAGATCACCACGGTGCGCCCGGCCGTGGCGATGGTGCGCCCGATCGCCTCCGCGCCGGTGTATCCGGCCGCCAGTTCCTCGCGGTAGCGGCTCACGATCAGCAGGCCGTAGTCGATGGCGACCGCGAGACCCAGGATGGTGACCAGGCTCATGGAGAACACGGACACGTCGGTGATGTTCGCGATGGTCCGCAGGACGGCCATCGACCCGATGATGGAGAGCACGCCGACGAGCAGGGGGAGGAAGGCCGCGGTCAGGCCGCCGAACACGACCAGCAGGAGCAGGAAGAGCACGGGGGCCGAGATGATCTCCGCGGTCCTCAGGTCGTGTTCGATCTTCTCGCTGGCCTGATGCCCGGTGGGCACCGTGCCGCCCTGCAGGGTCTCCAGGCCGGGTGCCGGGATCTCGTCCATGACCGCCTTGTACGAGTCCTCCTTGGCCTTCTCGCTGCTGCCGTGGAGGTTCAGCGCCACGTAGGTGGCGTGCCGGTCGTGGCTGACCTGCGCCGGCATCTTGGTCTGCCAGTAGTGCAGGTAGCCGGTCACGTCCGCCTTCGGCAGGGACTCCACCTGCTTGACGACCGCCTGCCGGAACGACGGGTCGTCGACGGTGCGGTCCTCGTCGCGGTAGACGATCACCGCATCGGGTGTCCGCTGCGGGAAGGCGTCCTCGGCGATCCGGGCCGCGCGTTCACTGCCGGAGCCGGGGTCCTGGAAGCCGAGCGGTGTCAGGGAGCCGAAGACACCGGCTCCGTAGGCCCCGGACAGGACGGCGAACAGCACGGTCAGTATCAGCAGAGGCTTTCGCCTCCGGTGAATCAGACGGCCGAATCCCTCAAACATGGTTTCTCCTGGATGGTTGACAAGCGCCGGGCGGAACCGCTTGAAAGTCGGCGCACTTCGGGGCATTTCTGGGCATTTCGGGGCCGTCGAGGACGGCTGGACCGGGGGAGTCCGGCAGGGCGTGGCAGCTCGGGAAGTGAGGACGCGCAGGCCGGCCGCGGGGAAAGGACGCGTGCCGGAGGACGCGTGTGCCGGAGGTCGAGGGTCTGTCGAGCCTCGACTCAGTCGACCCTCAACTCGGTCGTACGGTCGGGTCGGTTGTACGGTCGGGTCGGCTGTCAGCCGAGGCCGAGGAGGGCATCGACCAGCAGGTCAGGCTGCTGCTCCTGCAGGAAGTGACCGGCGTCGGGGACCGTCACATGGTCCCGGCCCCGCGCGCCCGGGACGCGGGCCTGGAAGAGCTGCTCGTAGGTGAGCGTGATGTCTTCGTGGTCGGCGAAGGCGGTGAGGAACGGCTTCTCGAAGGCTGCGAGACCGGACCAGGCGCGGCGCAGCATCGAGGCGGGCGGGTCCGCGGCGTCGAGCGACACCAGGTGGGGGAACTGCCGTACGCCGGCGAAGTGCCGCTCGGACGGGAAGGGGGCGTCGTAGGCGGCGGCTTCCTCCGCGGTGAGGACGTGGGCGGTCTGGTTGAGGGCGCTGTCGGGGCTGCCGACCGCCCACGAGGCGGTCAGGCCGGGCGACTCGGACTGCTCCCGCCAGCGCAGGAACGCGCCGGCCACCCGCGCGAAGTCCGCCGGGGCGAACGCGGCCATGACGTCCGGGTCGGTCAGTCCGGTGTTGGCGGCGACCACGGCCGCGAAACGGCCGGGTGTGAGCCCGACGTGCACGAGGAAGACGAACCCGCCCCAGTCCTGACCGAACAGGGTGATGTCCGCAAGGTCGAGCCGGTCCAGCCAGTCACCGGTCCAGGCCACGTGCGACTCGTAGGTGTACGCGGCCCGGTCGACCGGCTTGTCGGAGCGGCCGAATCCGATCAGGTCGGGAACCAGGACACGTCGGCCGGCCGCCACCAACCCGGGAATCATCTTCCGGTAGAGGTAGCCCCAGGTCGGCTCGCCGTGTGCGAGGACCACGACCGGACCGTCGCGCGGCCCCTCGTCGATGTAGTGCATGCGCAGACCCTCACCGACCGTGGCGTACCGAGGCTCGTACGGCCAACCGGGGAGGCCGACGAAGCGCTCGTCGGGTGTTCGCTCGATGTCCATGCGAGTAACCATAACAGTGTTTTGATTGCCCGCTCCAAGCCCGTTCGAGCGCCGTCTGCTCGGAGGGGCGTCAGGCTCACCGCTCTGAGCTGTTGTTATTAAGGGGATCTACCCGAGGTTGGCGGGATCTTGCGGCGGTTCTGCGTCGGCCGACCGCGACCCTCCGCGACACCGGGGGAGTATTCATAACGCTGTTGCAATATGCTGGTGCCATGGCCAAGCCCAAGACACATGACGAAGCGCTCCGGCTCCGGCTCCTGCACCGCGCGGCCGCCACGGTCTTCGACCGCGGCACCGCCGCGCTGAGCCTGCGGCAGCTCGCGGCCGACGCGAAGACCTCGACCGCGGCGGTCTACTCGCTGTTCGGCAACAAGGCCGGGCTGCTGAGCAGCCTGTACCAGGAGGCCGTGCAGCTCTTCGTCGAGCGCCTGGCCGCCGTCCATCCGACGGCCGACCCGGCCGGCGACGTGATCCGTATCGGCCTCGCCTATCGCGAGTACGCCGTCGCCAACCCGCATCTCTACGCGATCCTCTTCTCCGACCGCGGCGTCCAGTGCCCGTCCGACTCGGACAGGCCGCGCGAGGTCGTCGAGACGTACCGGCCCCTGATCGACGCCGTGAGCCGTGGGCAGCGGGCCGGACAGTTCGGTTCCGAGTCCGCCCCCGAGGTCATCGCCCTGTCGGTCTGGGGGATGGCCCACGGCCTGGTGTCCCTGGTGGTGTCGGGGAACGAGCCGCCGGAGCTCGCGGTCGCCGAGTGCTATGAGCGGGCCCTGCGGGCGTTGGTGACGGGGTGGCGGGAGAGCGAGGCTCCGGTTGCGGTGGGCGCGGATGTGACGTGACATGACGTGACGTCGGCCCTTCGGGGACCCGCACCCCGCCCCCGCACCCCGGATGCCGGTGCGTGATCGGCGGGACTATGGCTCCGGGGCCGTGCATCCGTCTCAGAGGCCATGCGTCCGCCGGTGCGGTGCGCGGGCCTGTGATCCCCCTGGCGGGGAAGTCGCCCGACTGCATGCGCATCGAGTTCGGAGAGGTGCCCGCCGGCGGTCGACGGCCGGCGGCCGGCGTGAGTGCACCTCCTGGCTCGCGACCCGCTGAAACCCCCTGTGACCTGCCGCAACCTGTCGCAACCCGCTGCGCGCCGGATCCGTGAGGCGAGAGCCCGAAGCGGCGCCGGGGATCCGCCCCCTCGGTCGACAAGGCTCAACTCCTGTTGTGGCACCGGGCGATGAGGCGCGGGTCAGGGACGGCTCGCCGCTTGGGCTTGCGTGTGAAAACTGATCGGTTTACGGTGGTGAAACTGATCGGTTTCTCGCCATGGGGGCGAGTCTCGACGCCAGCCTGACTAGCTGACTAGGAGCACCGGATGACCACCGCGCGCGGCACCGAGGGGCAGTCGATCGAAGGGCGGTCAATCGAGGGGCAGCCGGCGGGTCCCAGGCTGCTGGCGAAGCTGGCCGCGCACCCGTCGGTGCAGGCCGTGCTCGCCCGGCGCAGGGCCGGTGACGTCGTGAGCCCGCCGCCGGTGATCGACGCGGCCTGGCTGCGCGAGCTGTGTCTGGCGGCCGGCGCGGACGACGCGGCCGCGGTCAGCCTGGACCACCCCGACCTGGCGGGCGAGCGCGAACACGCGCGGTCCGCACTGCCCGGCACCCGCACCCTGATCGCGATGGCGGTCCGGATGAACCGCGACAACCTGCGCTCCCCCGCCCGCAGCGTGGCCAACCAGGAGTACCACCAGACCGACGAGCAGGCCAACCACGCCGCCCGCAGCGTCACCCAGGCCCTGCAGGACGCCGGCTACCGCGCGCTCAATCCGTCGGTCGGCTTCCCCCAGGAGATGGACCGCTTCCCCAGTGAGCGGATCTGGGTGGTGGCGCACAAGACGGTCGCGGTGGCCGCGGGGCTCGGTGTGATGGGCCTGCACCGCAACGTCATCCACCCGAAGTTCGGCAGCTTCGTACTGCTGGCGACCGTCCTGGTGGACGCCGAGGTGAGCGACTACGGGCAGGCGCTGGACTACAACCCCTGCATCGACTGCAAGCTGTGCGTCGCGGCCTGCCCGGTCGGTGCCATCAGCAAGGACGGGGCGTTCGACGCGCTGGCCTGCACCACGCACAACTACCGCGAGTTCATGAGCGGGTTCACCGACTGGGCGCAGACCGTGGCCGACAGCGAGGACGCCGCCGACTACCGCTCCCGGGTCACCGCATCCGAGAGCGCCTCCATGTGGCAGAGCCTGACGTCCCCTCCCGGCTACAAGTCGGGCTACTGCCTGGCGGTCTGCCCCGGCGGCGAGGACGTCCTGGGTCCCTACCTGGACGACCGCAAGACCTTCATGGACACCGTCCTGCGACCACTCCAGGACAAGAAGGAAACCCTCTACGTCCTGCCGGGTTCGCACGCCCAGGAATACGCCCAGCGCCGCTTCCCCCACAAACCCGTCAAGGAAGTCACCGGCGGCTGGCATCCCCCGACGTGACGCGCCGCATCTCACTGACCCCCTGACCCGCTGACCCGCTGCCCCAGTGACCCGGCGCCCCCGCGCCCACCGCCCGCTCGTCCTGTGCGGGACCGAACTTTCCCCAGGTCGCCGACCTGCAATGACGCTGTCCGGCCTCCTCCCCCCGCTGCCTGTGTTGTCGAGACCGGAGTAATAAGTAATGAGTGGGATTCACCCCTTCCGCGTCCTGCGCGCCAAACCTCTGTGGATCGCCAACGGCGTCATCACAGGCGTACTCGCGCTGCTGTTCACCGTGTTCTACGTCGGTGCCAACATCGATCCGGTCGATCACATGGAGAAACTGCCGGTCGGTCTGGTCAACGCCGACAAGGGGGCCGCTGTCGGCGGTGCGCAGGTCAACCTGGGTGCGCAGATCACCGAGTCGATCAGGAAGTCCACCGCGGGCGGGGGCGGGATCGACTGGAAGGTGATGGGCGAGAAGGAGGTGAAGGAGGAGCTCGGCGAGGGCAAGCTGTACGGCGCGCTCGTCGTCCCCGCCGACTTCACCTCCGCCACCACCGCACTGGCCGACGCTTCGGCCACCGGGGCCCCGGCTACTGGGACCCAGGCCACCGGGACCGCGGCTACTGGGACTGCGGCTACTCGGGCCGCAACTGCTGGGGCCGTGGCCGCCGGGACCCCGGCCCGCCCGACGCTGACGGTGCTGACCAACCAGTCCGCGGGCAGTGTGGGCTCCAGCCTGGCGCGGGCGGCGACGACGCAGGCGGCCGAGAAAGCCTCGCTCCAGGTGGGCAGGGAGCTGACGGCGCGGGGCGGGGCCGGGCAGGCGAAGCTGCCCGTCGCGGCGCGCGTCCTGCTCGCCGACCCGGCCGTCGTCACGGTCAAGGACGGCCATCCGCTCGACTCGCACAGCGGCCTGGGTCTGACGGCGTTCTACTACGCGCTCGTCCTGGTGGTCTGCGGCATGCTCTCCGCCAACGTCATCAGCGGTCAGGTGGACCACGCCCTCGGCTACACCCACAACGACATGGGCCCGCTGCGCCTGCACCGCCCGCTGATCCGGGCGACTCGGGTGCAGACCCTCGCCATCAGCAGCACCCTGATGATCGGTCTGTCCCTGCTGATGGGAACCCTGGTCATGGCGGGCGCGGTCGGCCTCATGGGCATGGACGCCTCACATCTGCCGCTGCTGTGGCTGTTCTCGGTGTGCGCCATCGCGGTCTCCGGGGTCGGTGCGCTCACCCTCCTCGCCGTCTTCGGCACGCCCGGCATGCTGGTGGTCACGCTGGTCTTCATCGGGATGGCGGTGCCGACGGCCGGTGCCACCACCCCCATCGAGGCGCTGCCCGGCTTCTACCGCTTCCTCGCGGAGTTCGAGCCGCTGCGGCAGCTCACCGGTGGCATCCGTTCGATCCTCTACTACGACGCCCAGGCCGACGCGGGTCTGACCCGGGGCTGGGTGATGATGGCGGTCGGCCTCGCGGCGGCCGCACTCTTCGGCTTCGGCGTGCTGGGGTGGTACGACCGCAAGGGGCTGCACCGCATCCCGGTCGAGCCGAAGGTCGAAAACCGATCGGTTTCCATTTCGTCCGATTCGAGTTAACCTCGTGTTATGACCACCGAAGTGAAGCCAAGTACCAGAGAGCGGCTGCTGGAGGCGGCGGCCACGCTCACCTACCGGGACGGTGTCGGCATCGGCGTCGAGGCGCTGTGCAAGGCGGCGGGGGTGTCCAAGCGCTCCCTGTACCAGCTGTTCGAGAGCAAGGACGAACTGCTGGCGGTGAGCCTGGAGGAGCGCTCCTCCGCCTTCGTGGCCGGGCTCCTGCCGGCGGCGGGCGACGGCCGCTCACCCCGCGAGCGGATCCTGCACGTCTTCGAGCGGCTGGAACTGCAGGCAGGTATGCCCGAGTTCCACGGCTGCCGGTACCTGGCGGTGCAGATCGAGCTGAAGGACCAGGCCCACCCCGCGAGCCAGGTGGCCCACAAGATCAAAGCGAACCTGACGGCCTTCTTCCGTGCCGAGGCCGACCAGGGCGGGGCGAGCGATCCCGACCTGCTGGCCCGCCAGCTGATCCTGGTCTTCGACGGCGCCAGCGCCCGTGCGGGGATCGGCGCCGACAGCCTGACCGGGCTCGTCGCGCCCACGGTGGTCACCCTGCTCGATGCGGCGGGCATGCGCTGACGCAGCGCCTTTTCGAGCGGGCGCGGTCGCTGGTGTGCTCCCCGGGTTGATGCCGGTCGGGGGTAGTCGGCGCGGCCCGCGTGACCGCGTACCCCCTGCGTGTTCGCCATGGTCTGGAGGGCGACGCGTTCGGCGATGGCCTCGGCGGAGGGTTCCGTAGCGGCCGGGGGTCGGGGGAGGCGAACTCGGCGATCGCCGCGCGGATGACCGCTCCCGCGCCGCTCCTGCGCGCCGGTTCTGCCCCATCCCGACCCGGCCATGGCAGCCGTGATGTGGAGCCGGGTTGCTGCGCCTCAATGCGTCTCAACGCGCCTCACTGCGCCCCGCTACGGCGTTCCGCCCGGCCGCCCCCGGGATCGATCCCCTCAATGTCGCGTGAAGGCGGCCGGTGGCGTGGCCCGGATCAGTTCCCTCCCTGATCCCTCCCTGAGCTTGCACATGAAAACCGATCGGTTTACGGTGGGGTGGAAACCGATCGGTTTCACAATGTCTTCGGGAGCTGTGATGACGAAAACTCGGCCGGTGGCACTCGTTACGGGTGCGTCATCCGGCATCGGCAGGGAAACCGCGCTCGCGCTGGTCGCAGCGGGTTTCGACGTGGTCGGCACGAGCCGCGACACCTCACGCGTCGCCCCGCTTGGCGGGGTGACGTTCTTCGACCTCGACGTGGCAGGTGACGAATCGGTCATCGCCGTGGTCCAGCGGGTGGTCGACCGGTTCGGGCGGATCGATGTCCTGGTGAACAACGCGGGCGTCGGCTCGATGGGCGCGGCCGAGGAAACCTCCCTCGCGCAGGACCAGAGCGTCTTCGACATCAACGTCTTCGGGGTCATGCGCATGGTGAAGGAGGTCCTGCCGCACATGCGCGCTCGGGGGCGCGGGCGCATCATCAACGTCTCGTCCGTGGTCGGGTTCCTGCCCCAGCCGTACATGGCCGCCTACTCCGCCTCCAAGCACGCGATCGAGGGCTACACCGAGTCCCTGGACCACGAGGTCCGTGAACTCGGCGTCCGGGCGCTCATCGTCGAACCCGCCTACACCAGGACCGGCTTCGAGGCCAACAGCCCGCGGCCCGACAGGCCCCTGGATGTCTACGCGAAGCTGCGGCGGGCCGTCGACCGCGTGATGACGGAGGCGATCAGGGACGGCGACGACCCCGCCGTCGTGGCCAAGGCGATCGTCGCGGCGGCGACCGACGCCAAGCCGAAACTGCGCTACGCCGCCGGCCCCATGGCCGGACGCGCGACCGCACTGCGCCGCTTCGCTCCCGCCGGGATCTTCGACAAGCAGATCCGCAAGATGAACAAGCTGGCCGGCTGACGCGCAGGCCCACGCGCAGACCACTCCTCACCCCACCCCCCCACCCCAACAAGACAGAGGACGCCTTGATGTCAGAGCGCAACCCCATCCTGATCACCGGTGCCGCCGGCGAAATCGGTGGTGTGAGCCGAACGATGGTCGACATGCTGCTCGAACAAGGGCACCCGGTGCGCGCGTTCGTGCGCCAGGACGACGAACGCGCCCACTCACTCCGCCAGGCCGGGGCCGAGGTCTTCGTCGGTGACCTGCTCGACATCGCCGACGTGACCGCCGCGCTGAAGGGCGTCCGGCGCGTCTACTTCAGCATGAGTCTGTCGCCGTACTACACCGACGCCGTCAGCCTGATGGCCGCGGCGGCACGGACCCAGGGCGACATCGAGGCCTTCGTCAACATCTCCGAGTACGAGCAGTCGTTCATGACGTTCGAGAAGATGACCGCGCCGGAGGAAGAACGGCGTTCATGGCTCGGCGGACTCATCACGCAGTGGTCGCCGCAGCAGCGGGCCCACTGGGTCGCCGAGCAGGTGCTGGACTGGTCCGGCCTCCCGACCGTCAACATACGGGCGGCCATGTTCGTCGAGAACCCCCTGATGACCTGGCTGGCGCTGGAGCCGCTGGGCGACGGCGAACTGCGCCTGCCCTTCGGCGACCACCGGCTCGCGCCCATCGCGGGTTACGACGTGGCCGAGCTGTGCGTGAAGATCCTGACCGATCCGGCGCCGCACATCTCGAAGTCCTACGACCTCAACGGCCCGGAACTCAAGGACATGCACGGCTTCGCGGAGGACTACGCGGCCGCGCTGGGACGCCAGGTCACCTACGTTCCCGTAGAGGTCGAAACCTGGAACGAGACCTACGTGGACACGGCCCTGGCCGCGTTCCCGCACACCGCGGAGCACCTGAAGACCCTGACCCGGCTGATGGGTGGCGGCGGATACCGCGGCACCACCGACCAGCTGGAAACCCTCCTCGGGCGCCCGCCGAAGACCGTGCGCTGGGCACTGGAGAACCACCCGCGCATCCGAAAGCTGGCGGCCGCCTGAGCAGCAGCCCCGAGCCGCCGCCTGAGCCGCTGAGCGGTCCACGGCAGGGCATACATCATTCCGGCACATGGACTAACCTTGGTACATGTCCATGAAGCGCACCAACGTCTACGCGGACCCCGAGGACCTGGCGATCATCAAGGAGGCGGCCAAACGCCGGGGGATAAGCGAGGCCGAGATCATCCGTCAGGGGATCCATCTCGCGGCGATGGCGAACCGTGTCTGGGACGAGCCGTTGTTCTCCCGCACCTTCGAGGGGCCGGGCCGTACGCCGTCCAAGGCCGAGGTCCGCGACACGGTTGCCGACGCGGTCCGGCGCGAGACCGGCTCTGAGCCCGGAACCGCCGCGTGATCATCGTCATCGCCGACACATCCGGTCTCCTGGCGGCTCTCGACTCGACACATCCGGAGCACGCGGCGGCGAACGAGGCGATCCTGGCCGCAGGGCTCCTGGTCATGTCTCCGCTCCTGCTGGCCGAACTCGATCACGTCGCCACGCGCGAGCTCGGGCGGGAGGCCGCCCTCAGCGCGGTCGACGACCTCCGGCGCTGGATGAGCCGGGGCCGCGTCGTCATGCCGGAGATCACGGAGGACCACCTGGGCGCCGCCCAGTCCGTCCGAGTCCGCTACCGCGCGCCGGCCCTCGACCTTGCCGACGCGGTGAACGTGGCCCTCGCCGCCGACTACGACACCGACGCGATCCTCACCCTCGACCGACGCGACTTCCGTGCCGTACGACCACTGGGCCGCCACAAGGCCTTCCGGGTACTGCCCGACGACCTGCCGCTCTGACACCGGCCGGGGCCGCCGAGCGCAGGAGGCGGAGCAGGCGGGTGTGGCGGGGGATGCGGTGTCGGACGGTCTTCTCGATCGTGTCGGAGTCGGCCCATGCGGAGGCCGCGGCCGCGGCGTCGGGGTTGTGGCCCGCGTACTCGACCTCGTTGACCAGGGTGGCCAGGGCCGGCAGGCGCCGGGCCGTGGCGTCGTCCATGTGCTCCGCGCCGAAGGCGGCGACCTCCTGCGCGGTGTGCGCTCCCGTGGCGGGGAGGCCGATCTCCGTGAGGCGGTCGGTGATCTGCTGCCAGGCGCCGAGGACCCTGCGCCGCGCGTCCGGGGCGTTGCGCCGCCTGCTGCGCCTGTTGTACGGCAGCCACAGCGCGTACAGCACATAGGCCGTGGTGAGGAGGAGCAGTGCGAGAGGGACGGTGAGCCATGCGGGCGGACCGGAGCCGGGCGCGCCCCCGGCGGCAGGGGCCGCCTCGTCCGCCGTGCGCGGCGGTGTCGACGGCCGGGTCGGTTCGGTGGTCGCCCCGGCCGCCTTCCGACGCTCCTCGGGCTCCTCCGCGGACGCGGCGGAGGAGCCGCCCGGCGCGGCCTCGCCGGGCGTCGGGTGGAACGGGACCCAGCCGACACCGGCGAACTTCACCTCCGGCCAGGCCAGCACGTCCCGCCCCCGTACCTGCCGGCTGCCGGAGCCGGTCCGCGTACCCGGGCGGAACCCCACGGCCACCCGGGCGGGAAGGCCAAGGGAGCGGGCCAGTACCGCGAACGAGGCGGCGAACTGCTCGGACGTGCCGCGCCCGCCGTCCGCCAGGAAGAACTCCAGGCTCCGGTAGGTGTGGCCGGGCAGCGCCCCGGGGTCGAGCCGGTAGGTCGCGCGCAGCCAGTCGGCCAGTCGCACGGCCCGCTGGTACGGGTGGGTGCTGCCCCGGGTCACCCGTTCGGCGATCTTCCTGAGGGACCGTACGGAGGGGATCGGCTGCCCGGCCGCGTCGGTGGAGGGGAGGGCTGTCCGTGCCGGGTCGTCGGCGGCGGTCGCGTACCGCAGCCGCTCGGCGTCGTACACGGGGAGGCGGGAGGTCGCGGTGTAGGTGAAGCCGCGCGGGACCGCCTCCCCCGTGGAGAGCACACCGCTGCCCGGGTCGACGGACAGGGAGGTGCCCTCGGGCGTGCTCACGGACGAGGGCCGGTCGGCGGCGGGGAGCCAGATGCCGGGCAGCGACTGCACGGTGAAACGCTGTTCGAGTGTCCTGGTACGGCCCGGTTCTGCGCCCTTCTCGGCCGGGACCCGGCCCCCGGTGCGGGTCAGCCCGGCGCTGCCGGTCCACGCCGTCCCGTCGTATCTGTCGAGGACCGCCAGCCGGTAGTTCCCGGGGGCCGCGCCCGAGGTCCGTACGGTGAAGACCTTCTCGTCGCCGTTGCGCAGCCAGGCCGCTACCTGGTCCAGCGGGCTGGTGGACTCCGGCCGGACGGTCGGCGGCGTGACCGCCTCCCGAGGGGCGTAGGGGGTGCCGAGACCGGGCAGGTGCGGGCCCAGCAGCGCCGCGACGAGGGCGAGCGCGGCCACCGCCGGCAGCCGGAGCGCCATGGCGCGCAGCGGCGGCCGGGCCCGTGAACGCACCAGTACCAGCAGCGCCGTGGCCCCGGCCAGCGCCCCGGCGGCCGGGTACGAGGATCCCGGGCCGTCCGCGCCGAGCACCAGCGGGAAGCCGAAGGCGAGGACCGCGGGGAGGGCCGGGAGCAGTGGGGCGCGGGTGCGCAGGGCGAGTTCCGCGGAGACGGCGGCGGCCGTCCACACGACGGCGTGCGGCAGCACCAGCAGTTCGGGCTCGCCGGGCGCGGGCAGGATGGTGGAGAGCAGCGCGTGCGGCGCGTCGAGCAGCGCGGACCACGCGGCGCGCAGCGCGGGCCCGCCGGGCAGCCCGTCGCTCACCTCGTGGAACAGCGTCGCGCTCACGACGACGGCCCACGCGACGACGGTCAGCAGCGCGGACGGCCAGAGCGGCATGGCGGGGCGGGCGGGGCGGACGGGACGACCCTCGCGGGCGGGGCGGCGGCCGAGCAGACCCGACAGCACCGCCGACAGGACGATCGGGGCGGACACGGCAACCGCCAGCACCGGAAGCAGTTCGGACGGCGGGAAGATCCGCGCGAACCCGTACCCGGCCGCGCCGGACATGGCCGCCACGGGCAGCAGCGACCACAGCCGTTCGGCCCGGTCAGGACCTCCCGTGGTGGCGGGCGCCCGCGCGGGCGCCGTCGGGGCCGGGTCCGGTGGCGTGGCGCCCTGGTCCGGCGGAGAGGCCACAGCGGCGGTGGCGCTCAACGCACGGCCTTCCAGCGCCATACGGCCGGCAGTTCGTCCAGCGACGCGACGCGCAACCGCGGGATGTCGGAACCGGCGGACTCGGCGGACTTGGCGGAACTGCCGGAAGCGAGGCCGGACACCTCGCGCGTGGCCGTGGCTGCGGCCGTGGCTTCGGCGCCGACACGCAGCATGGTCGCGCGGTCGAAGCGGTGCCGTACGCGGTCGACGGCACCGAGCCCCCGGGTGTCGCCGGTGCCGGTGACGACGACCAGCGTGCCGCCCCCGCGGCGGTTCGCCAGGCCGTCGAAGGCGGCGGCCACGGACGTCAGGTCCGAGCGGCGCACGACGGCCAGCCCGTCCAGGAGCGCCTCGCCGTCGTCGCCCGAGCCGTCGGTACGCAGCAGCGGTCCCGCCTCGCTGACCAGGTGCACGGGGAAGTGCGAGCGGGCGGCCGCGTACGCGACGGAGGCCGCGCAGTCCACGGCCAGCTCGAAGTCGTCCTCCGAGGCGTAGGCACGCCGCCGGGTGTCGAGCACGAGCGTGGTGTGCGGGAGCGAGACATCGACCATCTGGCGGACCATCAGCGTGCCGGTGCGGGCCGTCGACCGCCAGTGGACCCGTCGCAGATCGTCGCCGAGTACGTACTCGCGCAGCGCGTGGAAGGTCAGCGAGCCGTCGTCGGCGGTGTCGGAGGCCGGGCCCTCCACATGGTGCGCCTGCCCGGACGGCAGCACGGGCAGCGGACAGATCCGGGGCCGTACGAGCAGCGTGTCCGAGACGCCGTACGGGCGCATGCGGCGGGCGAGCCCGAGGGGGTCGGTGCGTTCCAGCCGCAGCGGCCCCACCGGGACGCGGCCGCGGCGGGCGGTGGGCAGCGCGTACCGCAGTTCGTGGGACGTGCCCGGGCGCAGCGGCGGTACGTCGACGGTGATGGCGGTGATGGCGGTGGTATCCCCCTCGCCGCACCGGTCGACGGCGCGCAGGCCCCGCCGGGTGCGGCCCCCGGTGTTGGTGAGGGTGACGACGCCCTCGGCGGGATCGCCCCGGCCCACCCTGTTCGGCGTGATCCGCCGCTCGGCGCCCAGTACGGGTGCGGGCAGAGCCCACACAACGGTGACGGCGACGGCGACTGCGAGCAGACAGGTCAGGCCGAGCGCCGCGGCCTCCCCGTACCCGAGCGCGTATCCGATGGCGGTCAGTGCCACGCCGCCGACCAGCGTGCCCCACCCGGTGGCCGACAGCATCAGACGCGTGCCCCGCTGTTCAGCTCCACCGTGGCCAGTACTTCTTCGATCACGTCAGTGCCGGTGCGGCCGCTCAGTTCGGCCTCCGGGGTGAGGATCAGCCGGTGCGCGAGGACGGGCCCGGCCAGCGCCTTGACGTCCTCGGGGAACGCGTACGGCCTGGACTGCGAGGCCGCACGCACCCGGACCGCGCGCAGAAGGGCGACGGAGCCGCGCGGCGAGGCGCCGAGGCGTACGTCGGGGAGGGAGCGGGTCGCCGCCACCACCCGTACCAGGTAGCCGTACAGCGCGTCGGCCACCTGCACCTCGGCGGCGGCCTTGACGAGCTCCGCGATCTCCCGGGCGGTGGCGACCGGGGTCAGCGACTCGGGGGTGGTGCCGGTGCCCGAACCGGTGAGGACCGCGACCTCGGAGGCGTGATCGGGGTAGCCGACGGTGATCCGCATCAGGAAGCGGTCGAGCTGTGCCTCGGGCAGCGGGTAGGTGCCGCCCATGTCCACCGAGTTCTGGGTGGCGAGCACCATGAACGGGCGGGGCACCGGGTGGGTGGTGCCATCGGCGGTGACGCGGCGCTCCTCCATCACCTCAAGCAGCGCGGACTGGGTCTTGGGGGAGGCGCGGTTGATCTCGTCGCCGAGCACGATGTTGGCGAAGACCGGGCCCGGGAGGAACTCGAACGTGCCGGTGTTCTGCCGGTAGACGGTGACGCCGGTGATGTCGGAGGGCAGCAGGTCCGGAGTGAACTGCACGCGTGCGAAGTCGGCTTCGATGGAGGCGGCCAGACAGCGGGCGAGGGTGGTCTTGCCGGTGCCCGGCACGTCCTCGATCAGCAGATGACCTTCGGCGAACAGGCAGGTCAGGGCGAGTTCGATGGTGTCGCGCTTGCCTTTGACGACGCGTTCGATGTTGTCGGCGAGGGCGTGGAAGCACTTGGCCAGGCGGGCGGTGTCGTCGGTGGGGGGATCAGTGGGGGGAGGGGTCATTCGCAATACCAGACGTCGGGGTTGGAGCGGGAGTTCACGAAGGCGTCGAAGGTGTAGCCCGTGAAGCTGCCCTCGCTGTCCACATAGGTATGGAGGGCCCAGACATCGGTGGTGATACCGACGGCCGTCAATTTCTCGCCCTTCACTTTGCAATGGACGGTGATCTCGGGGCTCGACAAGCCGGGGATGCTGCCTACCCGCCAGCTGGTGGCCTTGTCGGTGGTGGGCTTGTTGCGGATCCCGACCGTGTCGGGGTTGGTGTTGTTGTTCACAATGTGCATCTGCTGGTCGGGCGGTGTCAGATCGATCCACCCGTGCGCCGCCCTGCCCGATCCGGCGGCGTTGCTCGCCATCACCGCCACATTGTCGATGGTGCGGTTCTTGAGGTTCCCGTAGACGTGACTGCGTTCGGTGGTCTCGACCAGCCCGCCGGGCCCGTTGAGCGTGTACGTCACCGAGCCGTCGGCGTCCTGCGGCGGCTGCCAGGTCAGTGTGCCGCCGTGTCCGCCCTGGGCGGGCGTGAAGGTGAGCTGCTCCGGCGCCCCCGGCGCGATGCACGGCCGCGCGAATGCCGACGGCGCGGACTCCTTGCCCGGCCTGTCCCCGGCGTACTCCGCGACCACGGTGAAGCTGTACTGCTTCTCGCACGAGCCGCCCTTGACCTCGAAGGCGAACGGGCCGTCGGGCCCGATCTCGTCCGGGGTGACGGTCTGGTCCGGCGCCGAACCCTTGAGCACATAGCGCTGCGGGGTCGCCCCCAACGCCTTGGCGAAGGTGATCCTGATGGCGCCCGACCGAGACTCCGCCTGCGGTGATCCCGGGGCACCGGGCTCCTGAGTCGGCGGGGGTGAGGTCCCCGGCTCCGTCGGACCGGGCCCGGGCGTCTCCGTGCCCTGCCCTGGCCCCGGCGTCTGTCCGGAGGGGCCGTTCGAGGCCGGGCCGGTCGCGCCCGGAGCAGCCGCCCCGGGCGGAACCTGTGCGGTGGGCGGGCCCGTCGGGCCCGTCGGGACGCTGTCCTCGACCGGCCCGTCCCCGGGCTTCCGCGCGGACGGCACATCCGTCTCGTACTTGCCGATGTGCCTGACCTCGCCGTCGGTGTCGATCACCGCGGCGGCGGCACCGTCCTGGTCGTTCACCCACAACAGGCCTTCGCGTACGAAGAGTTCGAGCTCGCCCGCCCCGTCGGTGACCGGCACCGGTTCGGCGAGCGCGGAGAGGGAGGTGTCGTACACCAGCAGCCTGCCGGTGGACTCGTCCGGTACGTAGACCCGCTTGCCGAGCAGGTGGGGCGCTCCCAGATCGCGGCCCTCCGCCGGCACGCGGGCGCGCAGCGTGTGCCTGCTGCGGACGTCCGTCATCGTCAGCTCTCCGCTGCCGGTGGCCAGCACCGGCACCACGGAGCCGTCGGTGCCGGCCGGCACCAGGAGACCCGCCGGGGCCGATCCGGCGCTCGCGCCGCCGAGTTCGAAGGTGCCCCGTACGCCCGTGACCGTCAGCACCTTCATCGCGGCGGCGGTCCTGTCGGTCACCACGGGCCGGCCGTCGGCCAGGGTCAGCGTCAGATCGTGGCCCGGTTCGGCGACCTTGACCGCCGGGCTCTTCCGGCCCTTGACGAACGGCACCACCGTGCCCGCGTCCGGCAGCGGCACCCACAGCGTGCCTTCCGCGTCCACCACGGCGGCTCCCGGCCGCCCGCCCAGTTCCACGGGCGGGCTCCCGGCCGTCGTCATCGCCGGGTCGATCGGCTGGACGGTGCCCCTCGCCGGGTCGAGGACATACGCGTACGCGCCGCCGGAGACCAGTTGCAGCCCGGCCGCACCGTAGTCCGCGGACTGTTCGGCGGTCAGCTGGGCGGCGTCGATCCGTACGACTTGGCCGGTCTGCTCGTCCAGCACCAGAGTGGTCCTGCCGTCCTGCGCGACCGAGACCGGGTGGCCCGCCATCCCGGCCGGCAGGACGGTCTTGCCGTCCACCTCGCCGGTCAGGCCGTGCACGTGGGCGACCTCGCCCTTCTCGCTGCTCGCCAGCCAGGCGCCGGTGTCGGCGAGCCTGGGCCGGGTGCCGGACGCGCCGGCTCCGACGGCGAGCGAGGTGCCGATGAGCGCGCCGACCGCGCCGACCGCTATGTAACCGGTGACGCGGTTGCCGGTCGGCCGCAGCCTTGCCCGGGCAGCCGTGGCCAGGGCCGCACAACGCGGTCGGAACTGTCGGAACTGTCGGAACTGTCGGACACCCGGCCGCCCGGGAGCGGGCATCGAGGTGCTCGTGGTGGAACTATGCGGACGCGGGTCAGGCGTCCTGGTCTCCCCCGGCATTCCTGTCCCCCTGGTGCCGAAAAGCAACTCTGCTCGCTGAAAGGGTAATTGGCGATGGGCCGGGTGTCAGTGGCAACAGGGGCCCCGGGCGCACCCGACCGCCGCTTCCTGGGAAGCCGCGGTCGGGCGATCAGCGGGCGTGGCTCAGCAGTTGGCGACCCACTCGTGGGAGGCGATGTTGTCGTTCAGGGACGTGCCGCCTCCGGTTCCGTTGTTCGGGAAGTGGTAGTGGACGATGTTCGGCAGCTTCTCGCCCTTGTCGAGGCAGAAGCTGGCGCCGGTCTGGTTCGGGCCGTAGTAGAGCCAGACGTCATGGGTGAAGCCGTTGTTCCAGAGGGAGCTCGCCTCGTTGCGCATGCCGTTGCAGCTGTCCCAGTTGTCGCTGTCGCCGGACCACTGGCAGTGCGGGGTGCCGTAGTTCTGGTGCATGTACACGTGGAGGTAGCCGTCCGCGGCCGCGGCCCGCGTCGACGGCGGAGCCGATTCGGACGCCTGGGCGGCGCCGGGTACGGCGGTCAGGGACAGGGCGGTGAGCCCCACGGCTGTCAGAGCGGTGGCGATCTTGTTCCTCAGCACTGGTTCTCCTTGGTCGTGTTGTGTTGTGGTGCTGGTCGTGGCTGCGGGCGGTGCCGGCAGGGATGTCGGTGCGAGCGCACTCGGCTTCGGCGCGAACGCTTCTGCCGGGAGCCTCTGGCCCTGACCTGCTGTCCCCGAGCCACGCCGAAGCTGGCAGGACGCTCCGGCGCCTGGCAACGGATCGCCGCCCGGTGGGATGCTGGGACGCCGCAACGCGTGGTGACCTTGTAGTTCGGTTGGCCTGCTGGGACGCCGGTGGGACGGAGCGATGGCGCGGCACGACAGTGAGTGCGGCGCCGAAGGGGAAGGGCAATGGGATCGCAGCCGGTGGAGTTCGACGCGTTCGCGGCCTGTCTGCGGGCGCTCAAGGAACGGAGGGGCGTCAGTTACGAGGCCCTGGCCCGGGACACCGGAATCGGCAGGTCCAGCCTTCACCGGTACTGCTCCGGTGCGCTCGTCCCGCCGGACTACGGGCCGGCACACCGGTTCGCCACGGCCTGCGGGGCGTCACCTGAGGAACTGCGCCGATTACACCGGCTCTGGGCCCTGGCGGACGCGGCCCGGGAAACCGGACGTGACCCGGACGAGGATTCGGGTCGGGCCGCGGGCGTCGATCAGGATGGGAAGCACGGCTCGGACCAGGACCAGGACCAGGACCAGGGTCCGGAGCTGAATCCGGACCGGGGCCAGGACCCGGGTGGGGAGCCGGAGCCAGAGCCGGAGTTGGACAGGGATAGTGACAGAGACCCGGCCCCGGACGCCGACGCCGTACCCGCCCCGCGTCCGCCATGGCACCGCCGGAGATCACCGGCTCTCGTCGTGATCGTGCTCGTCCTGGCGCTGGGGGCCACGGCATGGGGGATCACGGCGGTGTCCGGAGACGGAGACCGATCCGGCGCCGGCGACGAGGGCGGCCTGCTGTTGTCGGCGGCGTGCGCCGAGCCGGTGAGCCTGGGGCAGCGCGGCGCCTGCGTACGGGAGGTGCAGCGGCTCCTGGCCCGCGCCGGGGCCGAGTTGGACGTCGACGGCGATTTCGGCCCGCAGACCCTGCGCCGGGTGACCGCCTTCCAGGCGCTGTCGCACCTCGACGTCGACGGGGTGGTCGGCGAGGAGACGAAGAAGGCGCTCTACGATCCGAAGATCCAACTCGACGCCTGGCCGCCGGAGAAGGTTCGGCAGCGGGTCCGCGAAGTCTTCCGCGAAAGGCCCGACCGGGCGATCGCCGTCGCCGACTGCCAGTCGCTGCTCGATCCACTGCACATCGTGCCGAACGCCGACGGCACGCGGAAATGGGGCGTTTTCCAGATCTCCGACGCCGGGCTACGGAAACTCGGCGGCACACCCCGTGACGCGATGGACCCGGAGTGGAACATCCAGGCCGCCCACCGCCTGTGGAGCGGAGCGAAGAGCTTCGGCGACTGGGCGCACTGCGAGCGCGCCGCCTCTCCCGAAGCCGTCGGACCGGCCCTGGTGAAGGCGGTCGGCGGCCGGTCGACAGCACCCGCACAGGACGCCTCCTCGGCTCCGGCGTCCGCGAACTCCGCGTGCCCCAAACCGGGGCAGCGGTTCAAGACGTCCACCCACGACCGGGTGTACCTGGTTGGCCCCGGCAGCCGTCTGTACTACGTCCCCGACGCGATCGTCTACTTCAACCTCTGGGACGACTGGAACGCCGTCGCCATCGTCAAAGGCAGTGTCTTCGCGGACTGCGCGTGGGACGAGGCCCACGAGTTGGCCAAGGCGTCCCTGGCCAGGACGAGCGACAACTCGCGGACCTACATCTGGGACGCGTGGTACGGCTACCGCCGGATCACGAACCGGACCGTCTTCGACAAGTACGGGTTCTCGGAGACGAGGATCCAGACACGGTCCTCCCTGTCCCCCATCAGTGACACCGGGTGGGGGTGAGCGGACGCCCGATACGTGAGGACGTGGGGCCCGTCCGGCGGGTCATGCCGGACAGGCCCCTGGTCCCGAGGAGGGCTCAGCCTCAGCGCTTGAGCGTGAAGGTGAAGTCGCCGGAGATCCTGCCGCTCAGCCGGACCGCCGAAACGAGCCTCCCCTCCGTGATCAGTCGCCCGACCTCGGCCCGCGAAAGACCGCAGCCTTCAGCCACCAGTCGCACCGGCCGGACAGGTATCCGCGCCGCGAATCGGACCGATACATCCATCACCTCCATCACCTCCATCACATCGCTCACCTCGCGGTCCAGGTGATCCGATCCGCCGGTGTCGAGACGCCAGGCGTTGTCCCAGTCGAGGGCAACGCGATTACGGCGCCGGAAGACCGGATCCTGGAGCAACTCGGCTGCCAGGCCAGGGTCGTTGTCATGCAGCCGGTCCAGCAGCTCAGGTCGTACGGAGCGCACGTTCATCCGCTCCAGGACCGTGAGTTTCGTGGTTTCCCCGCACGCGGTACAGAGCGCGAGGAGCCAGGCGTCGATGAGCTTGTGGTTGGCGTTGACGCGAAACTTGCCGCCTGCCCTGAAGCGCTCGGACGCGCACGCGTGGCAACGGCGGATGACGGTCGGCAGGCAGGTGGGTATGACCACCCAGCTATTGAGCACAGAAGTACACCGGTTTCAGTGAGAAATCCGCAGCGAAAAGGAGCGCGGCGCACATGCGCGACGCGCGACACATCAGCTCTCGGGAGGTCTCACAGGGTGTACAACGGCACGTCCTTGCCTGGACGACTTGGTTCGGCAGCACGGTAAGGGCGCACAGCGGCGCTGCTCCACTGGTTTTCTGGCGCTTCCGGGCACGGATGAGGCAGACGGGCGTGGACGTGGACGGTTCTCAGCGCAGCGCGCTCTTCCGCTGCCACTCGGCCACGAGAGTGTGGAGCGGGATCGCACCGCTGTCACCCAGTAGTCGACGCCGTCCCCCGTAGTAGTCGGCGTCCCCCGGAACCCGGCCGGCTTCCGGGGAACGTCGACCGGGTGGCTCACTGCCCGGTGCGTACTGCGATGCAGGCCTACCCGCGCGAGTCGGCCGGGCGGGCCGGTGCTCCCGTGGTGACGGCGGCGGAACCGCCTCCCGCGTAGGTGATGTTCGGCCGGGGCGGCTTGGCCATGCCGGCTCCGAGGAAGTAGTCGGGGTGGTGGGACTGCATGTATCCCTTGAACGTCATGGCGTTTCGGTAGGCGGGGTTGTGGGCGAGCGTGTACAGCCGGGTGTTCGTCGGCTGGTTGGTCGAGAAGATGATCAGCTCGTTGTGGGACGCGTTGGTGTACACGGCCTCCTCGCGCCAGTCGCCGAGGATGTCGCCGACGAGGGTGGGCCCGCCCTGGGCGGCCGTGACCGCGCCGTGGTTCCAGGTGCTGACCAGCCGGGGCAGGCTGCCGGTCGACGTCGGGTTCTGCGGGTCCCACTTCTCGATCTTGCCGCTGTTGAGCAGTTCCATGGTGAGGTCGCCGTCCCACCACAGGCCCAGCTGCGGCCACGGGCGCAGTGAGGTGTTCGGTTCGGTGAGCCGGTTGGTGGGCGCGTTGTACAGGCCCGAGAAGGACCAGACCTCCATGCCGGGGACGCGCGGGTCGACGTCGCCCGCCATGCCGCGTCCGACGTCGGCGGGGCCGCCGTTGTGCCTCCAGATGACGGAGCCGTTCGCGGCGTCGTAGTAGTACTCGAGCAGGCCGCTCGGGTTGTCCTGCTGCACGCCGTAGCCCTCCAGGCCCGGACGGCTCGGGTCCATGTCGGCGAGGTGGAAGCGGTCGCCGTGGATGATGCCGTTGGCGCCCATCGAGTAGCGCAGGGAGCCGTTGCCGTTGAGTACGAACCCGATCTCGGCGACCTCGTCCGTCCCGTCCCCGTTGACGTCGATGGCGCGGGTGTTGTGCCCGTCGGGCGCGTTCTGGCTGCCGCGCTCCCACGTCCACTGGCGGTCCAGTGAGTCGCCGTCGAACTTCCAGGCGCCCATCATCAGGTTGAAGGCCCCGTCGGCGCGCCGGTTCTTCATGTAGGCGACCAGGCTCGGCGTGGTGCCGTTGAGGTACGCCACCCCGAGGCGTGCGGCCATCGGGCCGTCGCCCAGGTAAGTGGTCGGTACGGCGGACCAGTTGCGGAGCGCTCCGGTCCGGCCGTCGAGGACGGCCATGAACTGGCGTGAGTCGTCCGCGTGCGTCCAGGTCGTCCCGTCCCCGAACCTGACCCCGTCGGCGATCCGGACGGCGACCTCGGCCCGGCCGTCGCTGTCGAAGTCGTAGACCGTGACGCCGTCCCAGTGGCCCAGGTCGACCGCGGACGAGCCCGGTTCGATGTTGTCCTGGTTCTGGCTGTTCGGCCCCAGGTCGACCTCCCAGAGGAAGTCGCCGTCGTTGCTGTAGGCCTCCAGCTTCTGGGGGGAGGTCTGGCGGTCCACCACGTAGTCGTACTCGCCGTCGCCGTCGAGGTCGCCGACCCAGACGAACTTCACCGGACCGCCGGAGCGCAGTGGCACGCGGACCACGGGCTCCGTGGCGTGGTTGGCCGTCAGGGTGAAGGCCCCGCTGGGCGCCTGCTCCTGCCCGCCGACGACCGGAGCAACTCGATAGCTGTTGGACCGGGTCAGGTCGGCCGTGGAGTCCTGGTAGTTGGTCCCGCCCGTCAGGACGCTTGCGTTGAGCTTGGCGTACGCGCCGCCGCCGGTGGACCGGTACACGTTGAAGCCGATGCCCTCCGGGTCGAGTCCCAACAGCCGCCAGGAGACCAGGACTTGGGTATTGCTGGAACGCACCGCCACGACCCCGCGACCGAGATTCTCCATCACGCGCCCGGCCTTCACCGCCGGGCCGTCGGCTGTGGCGGCGGTTGTGGCTGCGGCTGCACTGGTGGCTGTGCCGGTGGCCGTGGACGCGCCCGGCGAGGTGGGGCTCGCGGGGCCTACGGCCATCGCGGCGCAGACGGCCACGACGGCCACGATCGTGAGGGGCACCCGATGGACCCGATGGGCGGCCCGCCATCTTAATTTCATGTGCATGACAACCTCCTGGTAGGGCGGCTCGCGGTTGCTGTGCGGGGTGTACGTGCGTGGACCGGGTGTCCGCGTGTACGGACCGGGTGTCCGCCCTCGGCCCGGGCCGGAAACCCTGGAGAGTTGAACCGTTTACACGCCTGTGAGGGAAGCACCGTGATGAGGACGCGTCAAGATACCCGGAGCGACAACATTTGTGGAGTTCACCGGTGTTTACGCACTTGATCGTATGCGCGACCTTCAAGTGGAAACGCTTCCAAACGGGCGCCGGACATTCCACGCAAGCGCCGGACACAGGCGCCAAACACAGGAGGCCCCATGCCTCGTCGGACCGCGCCCGACGACGGGCATTCCCGCCTCGCGACAATCCGCGACGTGGCCCGGCACGCCGACGTCTCGGTCGCCACGGTCTCCCGGATCCTGTCCGGCACCTACCGTTCCTAGGGACTGAGTGGGAGTGCGTCCTGTTGCCAGGACTGCTGCTCAGCCGGGTGCCCCGAACGGTGCTGGGCGCCCTGGTTCCCCGCGTTCGCTCCACTAC